>NZ_DALZYO010000001.1:0-276710 GCF_031988165.1 Neobacillus sp. | reverse complement strand
ATCCATTATTAAAAAATTGCCGAGAAATATACCCTTTCTCGACAATCTGACAAGCCGTGCACGGCTTGTTCTTATTTTTACTAGCTACTAGAGTTTTCATATTGACTATACAAGTCTTTCAGCGCAGCTATTAGAGCATTAACCGCTTTCCCACGATAGCCCTCTCTAATTGCCTCTAGGATATCGTCAATTCCATCCTTTAAGCTATGTCCTCGGAGAATCTGTTGAACATAGGCTCTTCCATGTTCCGTCGCCAGTGTACAGGAGGATTCAATAATAACGCCGTATTTCTTGTCTACCTCAACAGTAATCGTTAACGAGTCAAATACGCTTTGGGCCGCCATGCCTTGAGGAAGCCGGGAATGACCGGCAAGAAAATATGTTTTCATTTTTTCACCTACCCTTTTATCCCGTATTAACGGTCAGTAAAACCCCCACTTCAAGTCATTGCGAGAATTTAGCATGTATAAGTTGGGGGGCAACTGCCCGTAAATGCCCGATTGGTCAAACTAACATCAGTGAGGGATGAAAGAATCCCCCAGTGATGGAAATTTCACCTTATCGCAACCTCTTCAAACGGCCAGGCTGGGAGCACCTTTCTTAGCGGTTTGTCCTCGCGATAGTCAAGCGCATACTCTGCCTGCATAATCGTATGGATTTCTCTTGTTCCTTCATAAATGACAGGAGCCTTGGCATTTCTTAAATAACGTTCGACAGGGAATTCATTGGAAAATCCATAAGCACCGTGAATTTGTACGGCATCGTTCGCCGCTTCAAAAGCGGCATCACAGGAAATCCATTTTGCCAATGATGTTTCCTGTGTGTTGCGCTTCCCGTTATTTTTTAACCAACCCGCTTTATGAACTAAGAGACGAGAAATTTCGAGATTTGCGGACATTTTCGCAATCATTTGTTGGACAAGCTGATGCTTTCCGATTTCTTTACCAAAGGTTTTTCGTTCCTCACAATATTTGACGCTTGCTTCCAATGACGCCAAAATCGTACCACAGGCGCCTGCGGCTACGGTAAACCGGCCATTGTCAAGGGCGGACATCGCTATTTTAAAGCCCTCTCCTTCATATCCCAGCAAATTATCAGCTGGAACTCTGACACTATCTAAAAATACTTCCCCGGTATTTCCGGCGCGGATTCCTAACTTCCCTTTAATCGCTCTGCTGGACACCCCTGCAAGGGTCCGTTCAACAATGAAGCAGGAAATACCATGATGTCCGGCTTTTGTGTCCGTTTTAGCAAATATTAAGAAATGGTCAGCAACATCGCATAAAGAAATCCATGTTTTCGTCCCATTAAGAATATAGAAATCCCCGTCTTTCACGGCCGTTGTTTCCATCGCTGCTACATCGGACCCCGCATTCGGTTCTGTCAGTCCAAAGGCACCAATTTTTTCTCCCTTTGCCTGTGGGACAAGATACTTTTGTTTCTGTTCCTCTGTTGCCCATTGCAGCAGAGTCATACTGTTTAATCCGGTATGGACGGAAACAGCAGTACGGAAGGCGGTATCTCCTCGTTCTAACTCCTCACAAACAATAGCAAGCGTATTATAATCCATGCCAACACCGCCATATTCTTCAGGGATACAAACTCCCATCAGTTGCAGTTCGGCTAAGCGTTTTAGGATACCTTTTTCAAAATGGCCCTTTTCATCCCATTCCTTAATATAAGGAATAATCTCTTTATCTACGAACGCCCTTACTACCTTTCTTACGCTTTTTTGTTCTTCCGTATATGAAAAATTCATATTCTTTTCCCTCCTATAATATTAGCTCTTTTTTCATTTTGGTAATTTCAGCTTTTGGGTAGCCGAGTTTTTGGAGAATTTCCTCGGTGTGTTCACCGTGCAATGGTGGATGCTTATCCATTTTTACCGGTGTTTTTGAAAATTTTAATGGTGAGCCGACTAGTTTTAAATTTGGAATATTGGGATGGGATACATTTACAACCATATTTCTTGAAAGAGCGTGGTTCGATTCCAATGCGTCCTTCACATTGTAAATTGGGCCATTCGGGATGCCCTTTTCGTCAAGCAGCTGTTTCCATTCAGCTCTCGATCTCGTTCTTATCCTAGTGGCGATCATTTTTACAAGGTCATTCTTATGTTTCAGTCGGCCTGAATTGGTTTCATATTTTTCCGAAAGTAGCGCTTCATCGTCAAGCAGGATGGCGAGCTTCCGATATTGCCGATCATTCCCAACGGCGATAATAAAATCCCCATCACTTGCAGTGAACACCTGATAAGGCACAATATTAGGATGGGCATTCCCAAGGCGTTTAGGAATCTCACCTGAACAAAGGTAATTGCTGGCAACATTTACTAAAGCAGCCAGCTGGGAGTCAAATAACGATATGTCGACTTCCTGCCCCTCGCCCGTCCTGTTGCGGTGCTGGATTGCTCCTAAAATTC
This sequence comes from Neobacillus sp., assembly GCF_031988165.1. NCBI lineage: Bacteria > Bacillati > Bacillota > Bacilli > Caryophanales > Bacillaceae > Neobacillus > Neobacillus sp. Next base: position 274,288 of record NZ_DALZYO010000001.1, on the reverse strand, counting down.
CAATACATGTATAGAGACCGGTAAGGACATCAGCAATCGCAACACCAACCTTGGCAGGCTGGGCCTCCTTTTCACCGGTAATGCTCATTAAGCCCGACATGGCTTGAATAATATAATCGTAGCCTGGGAGAGGGGCATAAGCACCAGTGGCGCCAAAGCCGCTGATAGAGGCCAAGATAATTCCTTCATTGACCTTTTTCATTTCCTCATATCCAAACCCTAATCTGTCAAGCGTTCCCGGTTTAAAATTTTGGACAACCACATCGGCATCCGATACTAGTTTTTGTAAAATCTCCATGCCTTTTGGCGACTTCAGGTTTAACGTCATTCCCTGTTTATTTCGGTTAGCACATAAGTAGTAGGCACTCTCGCCTTCAACAAATGGCGGCCCCCACCCTCTTGTTTCATCTCCCGTATCGACACTTTCGACTTTAATTACCTCTGCTCCCATATCACCTAAGATCATCGTGCAATAGGGGCCTGCTAATACGCGTGATAAATCGATAACTTTTATTCCCTGCAGTGATCCAGACACTAAAGCTTCCTCCTTTCCTCGTAATTTGTAGCAGCTATTGATAGATTGCTAATCTATTGAAACCTTTATTGCTCCTTTAAAAAGATATCGAAAAAAAACCAGTGAACACAATCAATGACAAATAAAGACACTGAAAGTCTCACTGGCTCTTATTCGTGAATTTTCCTCTGGCAAGAGGATAAAACGAATTTGGCAGCTACATCTTCAAAAATAAGATAGAAAACGCATATATCGTTACCTGATACTTTTTTGCTTAAGCTTGCGTTTAAATGATTCCGCGGATTTTGTGGTTCATTCCGCCAACTTCAGCAGGGATTCCGCCGAGTTCACCATTAATTCCGCGAAGTTCAAATTTTGTTCGGTTCACAACCCAAAACAGAGGCATTTTTTAAAAATCCAACCCTATCGAGATATATTTCACTTCTAGAAACTCCTCGATTCCAAAATGACCACCTTCCCGGCCAAGACCGCTCTCTTTGTATCCGCCAAATGGAACTTGAACAGCTGAAGGTAAAGCATCATTAAGGCCGACAATTCCGTACTCGAGCTGTTCTGAGATTCTAAAGGAACGACTCAAATTTTCTGTGAATACATAGGCAGCCAGCCCGTAACGGGAATTATTTGCCCGCTCAATCACTTCTTCCTCTGTTTTGAAAGTTGAAATTGGAGCAAGCGGTCCAAAGATCTCGTCCTTCATGCATTCCATCTCATCATCGATATCGGTCAAAATTGTTGGAGCATAGAAATAGCCGTTTCCTTCAGCAGGTTTGAGCCCACTATAAGTAACCTTTCCACCCCTTTTTACTGCATCATGGACAAGGCCTTCTACTTTTTTATATGCAGCTTTATCAATTAACGGTCCAATATCGACTCCGTCCTCAAGTCCGTTGCCAACCTTAAGCTTTTCTAATTCCGCTTGAAAAAGCTTTATGAATTCAGCAGCAATACCTTCTTGGACATAAACACGGTTCGTACAAATACAGGTTTGGCCGGCATTACGGAATTTTGATTGAACAAGTCCGACAGCTGCTTTGGCTAGATTCGCATCGTCCATAACGATAAATGGAGCATTGCCACCCAACTCAAGCGACACCTTTTTAACATTTTCTGCGGCACCGCGCATCAGTGTTTTTCCAACCTCAGTCGACCCTGTAAATGTTATTTTTGTCACGCGCGGGTCCTTCAGCCAAGTTTCACCAATCTCAGAGGATCTGCCGGTAATGATATTTAACACACCGCTTGGGATTCCTGCTTCATGGGCAAGCTCAGCCATTTTTAAAGCGGTAAGCGGTGTCTGATTCGCTGGTTTTACGACACAAGTACACCCGGCTGCTAATGCAGGCGCGACTTTACGTGTAATCATTGCCGCCGGAAAATTCCAAGGAGTAATCGCCGCGACCACACCTACTGGTTCCTTCCGTACTAATATCCTTTTATTGGGATGGGATGCAGGAATCGTTTCACCATAAACCCGTTTTCCCTCTTCGGCATACCAGGAAATGAAACCATTAGCATACTGAACCTCTCCCAGTGCCTCCTTTAACGGTTTGCCTTGTTCCATTGTCATGATTTTAGCGATCTCATGTTTGTTTTCATCAATTAACTGATACCATTTCATCAGGAGTTGAAAGCGCTCGTCTGCTGTCTTTTTCGACCAAGTTTTGAAGGCCCTATGAGCAGCATCGACAGCCTGCTCCGCTTCATAGGCACCGCCAGTCGGTATCGCACCTAATACTTCCTTTGTTGCCGGATTGATAATTTCAGTTAAAACCTCATAATCATTACCAACCCATTTTCCATCTAAATACATTGGATAGATTTGATACTTTTGTTTTATAACATCCACTTTATTTCCCCCCAACTGACATGGCAGAATCATTCAAGTATACTGCTTCCATGGCTTCCTCGAGGATTTGCAATCCTTCTTCAAGCTGATCATCGGTTATCGTCAATGGCATAAGCAGACGAATAACGTTTGAATAAAGACCGGCACTTAATAATAGAAGCCCCCGCTCGCCTGCTGCTTTAACAATTTTTCCAACCGCTTCTTTATCAGGTGTTTTCAATTGCCTATCCTTCACAATTTCCATTGCGCACATTGCTCCAAGGCCGCGGACATCCCCAATAGAATCGAAACGGCCTGCGAGGAGCTGCATTTTTTCTATTACTCTAGCACCGATCTTTCCCGCCCGTTCATTTAAGTTTTCTGTTTCGATAATATCCAAAACCGTCAGCGCGGCCCGGCAGCCAAGCGGGCTTCCAGAATAGGTGCCGCCGATTTCGCCAACTTCTGGGGCTGTCATAATTTCCGCTCTGCCAATCACTCCGCTGATTGGGACACCAGCCCCCATTGATTTTGATATCGTAATTAAATCAGGAACGACACCAAAATGATCAATCGCGAAATATTTCCCTGTCCGGGCAAACCCCGTTTGAATTTCATCGGCAATAAACAAAATTCCGTACTGTGTACAGATTTCGCGAACTCTGTGAACAAAGGCGGTGTCAGGCACGATAAAACCGCCCTCCCCCTGTACTGGTTCCATCACAACCGCGGCAATGGTTTCGGGTGCGACCTCCGCAAGCAGGAACTGCTCAAATTGCTCAATGATCATTTTACTGTATTGCTGCTCACTCATTCCCTCCGGACGCCGGTAGACATATGGGTACGGCGCCTTGTAAACCTCCGGTGCGAAAGGGCCAAAGCCGAATTTGTATGGTTTAACCTTACTGGTCATCGTCATCGTCATTAACGTCCTGCCATGGAACCCCCTAGTAAACGAGATAATTCCTTGTCGTTTCGTATATTTTCTGGCGATTTTCACTGCGTTTTCAACGGCTTCTGCACCGCTGTTGAATAAGGCAACCTGTTTAGGAAAGTCACCTGGAGCAAGCAGGCAAAGCCTCTCGGCAAGATCGATATACGATTCATACATCATCACATTAAAGCCGGTGTGGATAAATTGACTGGCTTGTTCCTGAAGGGCTCTTACCACTCTCGGGTGTGAATGTCCAACGTTTACCGTTCCAATAGCACCAGCAAAATCAATATAAATATTACCGTCTACATCTTCGACTAGGGATCCCTTCGCTTTTTTAACAAAGCAATGGCAATTGTTGCTGATCCCCTTTGGGACATATTGATTTCTTCGTTCCAACATTTTCTTCGATTCTGGCCCGGGTATCTCTGTCTGGAGCATTACATATTTCTTTTCCAATTTTTCCGCTCCCCCCTTTATAAATGCATACTATAAAAATTAACCATTTATTCTTGTACCAGTTCTAAAACCTGTTTAAAGGTGTTAACCACCTTATCTACTTCTTCATAACTAATTGTCAGCGCCGGCTCGATTCGGATTGTTTTAGAATTAATAAGAGTTCCTGCTACAAGAACACCTCGATCAAACATTCCTTTTGATACTTCATATCCAGTTTCATCCTGATGGAATTCGATCCCAATCATCAGCCCTTGGCCGCGAATCTCAATAACCTTATCCTCATGGCCTGCCGCCGCTTCCTTCAACTGCTTAAGGAAATATTCACCAACCACTGCCGCTCTTTCTGGTAAATTCTCTTCTATTAATACACCAATTGTGGCAATCGCCGCGGCACATGCTAAAGGATTGCCGCCAAAGGTTGTCGTATGCATGAACGGATTCGGGAACCAGCTCTTAAATACTTCTTCTCTTGCAACAATCGCTCCCGCCGGCATCACACCGCCACCAAATGCTTTGGCGAGACAGATAATATCTGGAACGACGTCATACAATTCTGCAGCAAACATTTTACCCGTACGTCCCATCCCTGTTTGCACTTCGTCAAAAATCAGCAGGGAACCGTATTGGTCACAAAGCTCACGAACCTGTTTTAAGTAATTTTCTGGTGGAAGTATAATTCCACCTTCACCTTGAATTGGCTCAAGAATGACAGCAGCCACATCTTCTCCTACTGAAGCGCATACTTCAAAGGTTTTTTTCATCATGTCGATATCGCCAAATGGGACATGACGGAACCCTGGAATCAATGGTAGGAATGGCTTACGGAACATTCCTTTGGCCGTTCCGGACAATGATCCTAAGCTTTTTCCGTGGAACGCACGAGTTGTGGAAATAAACGTTGTTCGCTCGCTGTACATTTTCGCAAGCTTAAGCGCAGCCTCGACACTTTCTGTTCCACTGTTTGTAAAAAAGGCATATTTCAAATCACCAGGGGTAATATCAGCTAAGATTTTTGCCAGCATTGCCCGCAGCGGATCGAGTAGGTCTTGACTATGAAGGGCCTGGCGTTTTAATTGGTCCGTGACTGCTTTAACCACTTTTGGATTGCGGTGGCCCACATTATAAATACCGAAGCCGCCAAGACAATCAATATATTCTTTACCATTGACATCCTTGAAGCAGGAACCATTATCCGACCATTCCACGGCAGCAAATTGGCCATCCTTTGTTACCGTTTTTCGATAAGCAAGAAATCCTGGATTAACATGCTCACGGAAGCCATCGACGGTTTCCTTCGTAATCCAGGCAGCATCTTCTTCCGTTACTTGCTCTTTTTCTACTAAACTTAAAACCTTATTTATATATTCGCTTACATTTTGATTATGCTTACTCTTCAATTCTTGATTTATATCGATACTCATTATTTCGTTCCTCCTCGTAATGTATTAGTTTGAAAACCAACCTACCGGCTCCACCTGTAAATTGATATTAATCTGTTTAATCTCTTGGAACTCCTCAAGACCAAACGTTCCAAGGCTGCGACCAATACCACTTTGCTTATAGCCACCCCATGGCGCTTCATTATACGTAGGATGATAGGCATTCACCCAGGTAATCCCTGCACGCAGCTTTTTAATCAACCGTAATCCTTTCGCGCCATCTTTCGTAAACACAGCTCCAGCCAGGCCATAAACAGTTCCGTTAGCAAGCTTTAATGCTTCCTCTTCACCCTTAAACTTCTGGATAACGACAACTGGACCGAATATTTCCTCTTGAACGATTCTCATCTCTTGCTTCACATCAACAAAAACAGTTGGTTCAACAAAGTATCCTTTTTCTAAGCCCGCACGAACAATACGGTTACCGCCGCTAGCAATCGTCGCCCCTTCCTGTTTGCCAAGCTCAATGTAATGGAGAACTTTTTCCAAATGCTGCTGGCTTACAAGTGGGCCCATCTCTGTATCAGGGTCAACACCAGGTCCAACTTGAATTTTCCTGGCCCTTTCAACAAAACGCTCGACGAATTGATCATAAATACTTTCTTCAACAAGAATTCTTGAACCGGCTGAACACACTTGGCCGGAGCCGGCATAAATACCGAATAAGGCATAATCGACAGCAGTTTCAAAATCGGCATCAGCAAAAATAATATTTGGTGATTTTCCACCTAACTCTAATGAAACCTTTTTCATCGTATCTGCCGCCGTCTTCATGATATGCTTCCCTGTTTTCGTTCCACCGGTAAACGAAACCATATCCACTTCTGGATGGGAAGCGATTTCATTTCCGACCACAGGACCAGCACCCATTACCATATTGGCAACACCTTTTGGTAAGCCGACTTCTTCAAAAATTTCAAACAGCTTTTTCGGGGTAACAGGTGTCACCTCAGAAGGCTTAAATACAATTGTGATTCCTGCCGCTAACGCAGGCGCGATTTTCCAAACACTCATTAACAGCGGATAATTCCAAGGTACAATTAGACCACATACACCAACAGGCTCACGGACAACCATCGCCTGCATCGGATCGGCAACATGGTAGGTCTGGCCATCAGGCTTCGTAATTAATCCTGCATAGTAGCGGAAGCAAGCGGCCGCATCCCCGACATCATATCCAGCTTCTCTTAATGGTTTACCGTTATCCAGTGTTTCAAGCTGGGTTAGCTCATCAGCGTATTCATCAATTTTGTCTGCAATTTTCAATAAATAGGAGGCTCTTTCCTGAGCGGAAATACCGGACCAAACATCCTCTTCGAAAGCTCTCCGGGCTGCATAAATTGCCGAACGGGCATCCTCGACGGCCCCTTCAGGAGCATAGGCAATCACTTCTCCATTTGCCGGATTAATAACCGGGCGTGTTTCTTGTGTTTCAGCATCCTTCCACTCGCCATCAATATACATTTTAAGGTTGATTACTCGACTTTTTACTTCGACCATTCTTCCATTCCTCCTTTTATATCCCCTCACTAACTAGTGTTGCAAGAATCATGCCAATTACATAATATTGCTAGCTTAATATTTCTTTATGTATTTTTTAAAAAACTATTCATCTTTGCATAAGTCTATTTCTATATGCATATTGTACTTCCCCCAAAAAAAACAAGATAACCACGTGTATATTACACTGGTTATCCTCATGAAGTGGGCTGCTCACTTAGAAAACAATTGATAGTAAACCGATAAAAAACTATCATGAGCCTCAACTCCCAACCCAACCATGGAAGTAAAATTAGAGAACAAGCCGTAGTCACCTAATAAAGGCGGTGAGAGCAGAGCTAGACTTCACATCTTTCGTCTAGTGAAATGAGTATTTCACTTTAACTGGTTAAAGTGATTCATTTTTGCGGCGCTCCGCCCCTTTTCCACAGAAAATGACATAAACCATTCTAATGGCTTATGTCATTTTTTACTTATTTCCGACTATCGGCTGATCGATTAGATCCGTATCTAGAACATTCGTTCCGCTTAATACGCTATTTGTAACGATAATTCCACCTGTGTTACTTCCACCAGAACCTTCAAACGTCTTTGAACTTTCTTTTGGTGACAAAAAGAGGGAATCTCCAAACTGGGCAATACCTCCACTCACGTTAATGATTTGGACTGGTCCGATAATCGCTGGCAATAAACACATCCCTTTCTATTAAGATATAAGATAATATATGTGTTTAGTCCTTTTCATGTTCATGGATAACATTCGGCAGAAGCTAACGTACAGGCTACATCCTTACCTCTTTAACCAGTAGAATTGGCGATGAGGAAACCACAAGCTAAGTGGGATTTACTCTTAAACTAAGAAAGCTACTTCAGATATCGAAATCTGAAGTAGCTTATCGTTAAGTAGTCGACCTATTCTCCAATTTCATATTTTTCTCAGTTATTATTTTTTGATATTTTCTGCTGACAGAGGATTGGCTGATTCCTAGTGCTTTGGCGGCCTTTGTCGTCGTTTTGTACTGATTCATCGCCATCAAAATCAGCTGTTCTTCCACATGATCAATGGCATCCTGCAATGGAATCACCCTTGTAATCACTGGCTTCATTTTTTTATGTTCATAGCCTAATGATAAAAATTGACTGACAAATTCGGCGTCAATCGCTGAATGGTCGGCGGTTACCACTAATCGTTCAATAATGTTTTGCAGTTCCCTTACATTGCCTGGCCATGAATAAAATTCGAGTACATTAACAGCATCGGGTGTTAAATGATAATTTCGATCATATTTTTCATTCAGCTGTTGTAGGAAATGAAACGCCAGTAAGGAAATATCCTCTGTCCGTTCCCTAAGCGGTGGGATGTGAATGGGAATAACATGTAAGCGATAATATAAATCTTCACGAAATTTTCCTTCTTCCACCATTTTTTCCAACCTTTTATTCGTAGCTGCGATAATTTGAACATTGATCCTAAATGCTGTTGTACTGCCGACAGGAATGACCTCCTGTTCCTGAAGGACACGGAGCAGTTTTACCTGAAGATGGGACGGCAGCTCACCGATTTCGTCTAAAAACAAAATTCCACCATCTGCCTGCTTGAAATATCCGATTTTCCCATTTTTATCAGCACCAGTAAATGCGCCCTTCGCATAGCCAAAAAGTTCACTTTCCAATAAATTCTCGGGAATCGCGCCACAATTTAATTTAAGAAACGGCTTATGTGAGCGCTTACCTAACTGGTGAATCGCTTGGGCAATCACCTCTTTTCCCACCCCTGATTCCCCATGGAGAAGAACCGTAGAGGAAAAGTCCGCAATTTTTTTTACCTGATTCATGATTTTTTCCATTTTTGGACTACAGTATATCAGCTTTTTCAAAAAGCGGTCCTTACTTTTAAAATCATCTAATTCCTTTTTATATTGTTCGGATATTTTTCTCATTTCCTGCAGTTCGCTTTTTAACCTTGTGGTTTCGGTAATATCACGGGAGGCTATGATAATCCGGTCCAGTTCATTTTTTTCATTAAAAACAGGATTCCCAACGGCAAGGATTTTCCTTCCCGATCTCGTCTCTTGAACAACAGAAACTTTTTTCCTTTTTTCTAAAACAAGTCTTGTAACTGAGGGTGTAAAAAGCCCCTGGTCCTCAAGTTTTAGAATATTTTTTCCAATTAGCTCTTTTAAGTCCATCTTCCAAAAATCTTGAATAATATTGTCACTATACCTAATTAACTCCCCTTTAGCATTGACGACAAGAATTTCATCATAAATACTTGATAAAATCGCATTTAAATCCTTATTCAGGTCTTTTATATTTTCAATTTCCATTGCCATTTCTTCGACCATTGGCAAGTCCTGGGCTACGATGATAATCCCATCTACTTCACTATTATAATTTAGGATCGGACTGTAATCGACGAGGACTCCCATTTCGTTAGTTATTTCAAGATTATTTAGAAGCGTCTTTCCGGTTGCAAACACCTTTTCAATACGCTGGCCGCTAAAAATATTGCCAGCAGGAAAATTCAATACCTTTTCTGCTGTAGATCGTATCATTTTCAAACCAGCTTCATTGCAATTAATAATGCGTTTTTCCTTGTCCAATACAAAAATCCCCATGGGAATTGATGTAAGTAGTATTTTTAGCAAATCAACACTTTTATTCTCTTGCTTGAAAAGCTCAGCAAGGACGTCTTCTCTTCGTATGTATCCTGACGGGTTCCCCTCTTCATCTCTTATAATCGCAAACGGTTCTCCGATAATTTGGAATAAGACGGGAAGGGAAATGTTCTGACTGAGATGACAAATGCTTTCAATCGGTTTAGCGTATTTTAGCAAAGCCTCTTTTGCAAAATTTTCTTTTTCTAGTCTTTCTAGTAATTGACTATTTACCGCAATATAAGCAAATAATTGATTTTGTTTTTCTAAGAATATAAAGGGTTCTTTTAATTTGTTAATAGTCGGCTTTGAAATTTCGGCATCCATTATGACTGATACAATTGGTTTTACTTTTTCGTTTGCAACAGAAAACATCGTTTCATCCCCCTAAATTCTTCCTATCCTAATACTATCACTTTATTTTGAATTTTATAAATAAAATGTCATGAAAAAAAGAAGATGTGGTGGGTCCATCTTCTTTTTCTACATGTTATTCTCTTCCTGATGCAAATCAAATTTATCTTTTGGCATTTTATATCTTTAATTGAATCAACTTATTTGTTCTCTCTTCATTTGGCAGACCAACTTGTTCATAAATCTTTTTTGCCTGTGCAGCAAGAGGATTTCCTTCCATTGGATTAGCGAAATAAATCTTGTTCACGTTCGCTAAATAAATAGCGCTCAAACACATTGGACATGGTTCACCACTTGCATACAATTCACAATCAGACAAGTCATCTGTTCCTAGTAATCTGGAAGCTCGACTAATTGCTTGTAACTCCGCGTGTGTTGTTGGATCATGGGTAGCAAGGACATCATTAACCCCTTCAGAAATGAGCCTGCCATCTTTAACAATGACTGCCCCAAACGGCTTTCCGCCTTTTTCTGATGAATTCTTTTTAGCAAGTTCTATTGCATATTCCATCCATTTTCGATCACTCATTGTAAACCTCTCCTAGTTCTTCAATATAAGTTTTGGCACAATCTAGTAATTCAAATGATTTTTTATGTTAAATTAACTACTTCCGCCATTACGTGGGTTTTGTAACCAGTGAATACCCGATTCCAGGATAGGTGCTAATAATACTCGCAATATTCTTACATCCTGAATCCTTGAGTTTTTTCCGAATTCGCGCTATGGCAACGCGTAGATACTCCACTTCATTTCTGTACTCTGCGCCCCAAACCGAAACAAGTATCTGTTCGTGGCTGACGACTTTATCTGCATAGAGCGCCAGCTGTTCTAAAATCAAATATTCCGTGTTTGTAAAGTGCATTTCCTTTTCTCCCACAAATACTCTTTTTTGGGCAAGATTAATGTCAATGTTCCCTACAGAAACCTTCTTATTCTCATATATGGTTTGATCTAAATGAGCTGTTCTACGTAAAACTGCCTTTACTCTGGCAAATAATTCATCAAGTGAAAAGGGTTTTGTTAAATAGTCATCAGCCCCAAGCTCAAAGCCTTCAATTAAATCATTCGAATTGCTCCGGGCAGTAAGAATAATCACAGGAACGTTGGAAAATTTCCTCAATCTCTCTAAAACTGTAAACCCATCCATGTTTGGCATCATGATATCCAACAGGACTAAATCAAGCTCATGGAGATCAAAATTATTAAGAAATTGTTCACCATCTGAGAATGTAACAATTTTATACCCTAAAGAGAGTAAATTTGCCTTAATAAACCTGACAATTTTTGGCTCATCGTCTATGATTGCTATTCTATGACTCATCTTGATCACCATGACCTTTCGAAACAATTGGAAGCTTTAATGTGAAAATGCTTCCCTTTCCGGGTTCACTTTCGACTAATATGTCTCCATCATGCTCTCGCATTAATCCAATGCAAATGGATAGTCCGAGACCTGTCCCGCCTGTTTTCCGTTGCGGAGAATTGTCGACCCTAAAAAAACGGTCAAATATTTTTTTACTATCTTTCGTTGAAATACCAATACCATTATCTTTAACATGAATATAAACATATTGATAATCGGAAGTTACGGTAATGATCACTTTTTTCTTTTGTGAGTCATTGTGAACAATTCCATTCATTATTAAGTTGAGGAGCACTTGTTGAAGACGTTTCCTATCTCCATAAAGTAAGGGTATTTCTTCAGCATTATTTTCTACATACTGGACTTTATTACTTTCTATGATTTCTTGCGGGAGTTTATCCAGCGTGTTAGCAATTAACTGAAACACTGGAAAAAATCCTTTATTGAGAGACATTGTACCCACTTCAATTTTCTTTATATCAAACCAAACTGAAAGTAAATCCTGCAAATGCAAAATATCTTCATGAATCCCCTGTAATAGCTCTTGTTTAAAACTCTCATCCCAATTCGCATCTTGCCGCATTAAGGTTTCAACACTGCCGCGAATACTCGTTATCGGTGTCTTAAATTCATGGCTTGCGATCGTTATTAAATTAGTCTTCAGTTGGTCAATCTCTGCTTCTTTCGTAATATCACGCAGCAAATATCCATTACCAATAAAATCTGTTTCCGTGCAAACGCTAAACTTGTTTAACGTGAAATATTTTATTCGGTTGCTCTGCTTGATACTAAATTTTATATCTATTTCATCTGAATTAATAAGCTCATCAACATTGTCTATCGGAGGATCAGTCACCTGTTGTAAGAATTGGATTAAATCACATTCAGTTTTCAGATTGACTTTTCTATTTTCATTAAAAAGACGATTATTAAAAAATTCATTTTGATATACTATTTGCTTATTATTATCAACCAAAATAATGCCCTCTGACATACTTTTTAATACTGCATTAAGTTGAGCATGTCTGTTTTTATATTTCTCATAATAGATTTTATTTTTTAGACTACCTTCAATATCAGAATATTCCATGATTGTTATCCTTCCTCCCATTTTGAATTTGGAAGTCCTATACTAGTGCAATTATAGCATTTTTTTAACAAGGAATAGAACAAAGCCCCTATATGCTTGCTACATATAGGGGCGTATATAAGGGTATTAGGGAAGGATTTTACTACTTATTACAACAGTTACACATAAATCTATTCTAACTATCTGTTAATCTTAACTGTTTTTGTTGTTTCTGCTGTTACTTTTCCACTCTTAATCACAAACAATCTTATTGGAAGATCGATGACTGCATTCGTAACTGATTCTGTATCAAGCAAAACTAAATTAGCTTTTTTTCCAACTTCAATTCCGTAATCATCTAAACCAAGGGCTTTTGCAGGATTAGTCGTAATCATTGGCAATACAGTTGGAAGGTCTGCTGCACCGCCAAGATGTGCTGCTGGAATGGCCAACATTGCTGTTTGAATAACGTCACCAGTACCATACGGAGTGAACGGGTTACGAATATTATTCGTAGCAATACACATATTTACTCCACCATCACGTAATGCGCGAACAGGTGTTAATGTACGGCGAACATTGTATTCATCATGACGACCGCCTAAGTGAAGGTCAGTTGCCGGTAAGCTCATGACACTGATTTGTGCTTCTGCCATCTTTTTAATAATTGGTTCTAAACGTTCCTTTGGTAATGCACCCAGTGCAGTTAAATGGCCGACCGATACTCGTCCGACAAAACCTTCTGCAATGGTTTTATCGCAAACATATTCAATCGTGATTCCATCTGCATCATCTTTAAAGTCTTGATGAAAGTCAATTGGTTTGTTGTATTTTTTCGCGATTTCGAATACTAGATCAATATGCTTGTCCCAAGGTGTATCATTATAAGGGATACCACCAACTACGTCAGCACCCATCTCCATTGCTTTATACATCATTTCTTCTGTACCAGGAGCTTTTAGAATACCTTCTTGTGGGAATGCAACGACTTGCATATCAACAAGATCTTTATATTTTTCTTTTAAACCCATAACCACTTCAAATCCAGTCATTCCTTGTGAAGGGTCAAATTCTGAATGTGTACGAATGTTGGTAACACCATTCATAATGAGCATTTCTAGTGTACGCTCAGCACGGTCAATAATATCTTCTCTTGTAAAAGTCGGTTTTAATTGAGCAGTAACGGATAGTGCTTCTTGCAATGTGCCTGACTTGTTTGGAAGTCTGTCAGCGATAAGTGCTTTATCTAAATGGATGTGGCTTTCAATAAGACCTGGGATTAAAACCTTTCCATTTGCCTCGATGACACGAGCTGCATCAGATTCAATGTTATTTTCAATCGCAACAATTTTACCGTCTTTAATTGCGATATCCTTTAATTCTTGTCCTTCTTGAAGCTTCGCTTTTTTAATTAAAATATCCATTCTGTTAAACCTCCAAAAAGATTTTTTTAAAGTGAACTCGCAACTGACATGCCCTAAGGCCCTATTAGTTGCGAGTCCACATATTTTATGAATTTAAGCTACTTTTCCAAAAAAGAATGAGATAACAAGCAGAATAACCATTGCTCCGCCAACCCATTTTGCATTTCCTTTAACAACTTGGATAATTGGAATTTGGAATCCTGCAGATAATGCTTGCATCGTAATGTTTACAAAGCTTAGTTGGCTTCCTAGCCCAACGCCCATCGCTACGAATCCAAATGCAACTGGTGAAAATCCGAGTGAAACAGCCACTGGTAATACTAGACCAAGAATCGATCCAACGTAAGCACCTGCTGGAATCCCAACAAGAATCCCTGCTAAAACAGCTGCAGGAACAACGATAGCAGAAGGTGCACTTTGTGCGATTCCTGCAATTACTTTAAAGGCACCAGTGTCGCCAATGATATTGATAAATGATAGGAAAATACCTACCGCAAATAAACTTTTTAAAATATAAGTGGAGCCATCAACCATTGCCTCAACGGATTGATTGACATTAAATTTCGTACAAACAAAGATTAAAACAAGTGTAATGACTGTATAAACTAAAGGAGTAATAATTGGTGACCCTACTGCTTTGTTAATAAAAGGTCCAATAATAACAGCTGATAATAGGAAAATTACAGGAATCGTAACTTTAAAAATTTGAGCATTTGTCATGCCAGCGAATTCTGCGCTTTCTTCGCCCTTAAAGATAACTTTACGTTTCTTCGCACCATAAAAACCGATGATAATTGCTAGAAGGACAAAGCCAAGCCAAAATAATCTCATTTCCGAAACATAATGATCAACTGAGATTCCGGAAAGCTTTGAAACAATACCCGATTCAAGTGAAGCAGGAGAAGTTGTAAATGAAACTGCTGCTGCAATGGACATAGCAGCAATTAATTCAGGAATCGCTCCCACTGCTGCGAAAGCTAGTGGTGCAATAACCATGGCACTACCGCCACCGATACCGGACATATATGTTGCTGCAGCTTGTAAAATAACAATAAATACAGCGAAATATTCAACCTTGCCTTTAATTGCTCGACGAACTAATGTCAGTGCTGCCGTATAACCACCTGATTTAAAAACAGCCATCGCAATTGCGGAGTTAATAATTGGTACAGTAATGGAGAGCATAGTTGGAATTGTTTTAATGAACTGTTCATTAGCTTGTGCTAGGCCAACTCCACCAATGATCATCGCCAAGGCGCCACCTACAAACCCTGCTGCTACCATGTCCACTTTCATAAATAAAAGCGCAAGTATTACAATTAATGGAATAATAACTACAAAAGCGTAGAATCCGTGAGGAGTTTTCACTTCTGAAAGTTGATCTGCAGCAAATACTTGAGCACCTGAAATTAGCATGAATAATAAGGATGCTATCATTGCAAATATATTTCTCTTTTTCATGTCTTGTCTCCTTTAAACTATTTTATGGGGATTGGTTTATAAAACTACTCGTGTACCTGTTTTGCCCAATAGTGCATCTTGAAGCTTATCAATCGATGTAATAATGACGTTTTTTCCGCCTTTATTTAAAAACATAATGGCTGCTTCTATTTTTGGACCCATGCTGCCTTTTGGAAAATGTCCTTCTTCCATATAACGAAGTGCGTCATCGACTGACATTTCTAAAAGATTTTGTTGATTTGGCGTTCCAAAATGAATCGCAACTTGTTCAACACCTGTTAAGATAAATAAATAATCTGCATTGATTTCAGCAGCCAAGAGAGCGCTAGCAAAATCTTTATCAATGACTGCTTCTACACCCACAAGCATTCCGTTTTCTTCTACAACAGGGATTCCTCCCCCACCAGCTGTAATAACGGTAATGTCTTTTTCAAGTAATGCTTCAATGGCCTCTTTTTCAACAATTTTGATAGGCTTTGGAGATGCCACAACACGTCTGTATCCTCTACCACTGTCTTCAACAAAAGTAAGGTTTTCCACTTTAAGGATTTCTTCCATTTCTTCTTTTGAATAAAATGGTCCAATTGGCTTAGTAAGCGTTTCAAAAGCAGGATCGTCTTTTGAAACTATTGACTGTGTAACAACTGTTGCTACTGTTTTTTCAATTTTACGTTCTACCATTTTATTTCTGAATGCTTGTTGAATTAAATATCCCAAGTTTCCTTGAGTTTCTGCGTCACAAACATCTAAAGGATAAGCCGGAACCACTGTTTCAGCCATTTTGGATTTAATTAATGTATTACCCACTTGTGGGCCATTTCCATGAGTGATGACAACAGTGTTCCCCTGTTCAATTAATCCAAGTACAGGTTCACAGCTTTCATAAATATTTTGCTGCTGTTCCTCAATGGTACCCTTTTGTCCTTCTCTGATGATTGCATTGCCTCCGATAGCAAGGACAATTTTACTCACAATAACACCTCATTGTTTCATATATATTAGATAGACTATCTACTTATAGTTTAGGGATAGAAAACACTATTATCAAATTAACAAACCGTAAAAAAATAATGCGTTTTCATAAAAAAAGATTAAAAAAACATAACAAAATTCTATTTGTTCATGTCGAAGCATGGTGAAAACCTTATTATGTCGCGATTTCTCTTAATCACATAACATTAAAGAAATCAATTAAGAAATGTCAAAAAAATTTCATAACCTTTATTTCGAGAGTCGAATAATTCTTCATTGCGCCTAGGAGAGTTTGCTTATTAATCAATAAATTGGTTATATTCTAACATTCCTACAAGAATGCCAAATAATGTATCCAACCCAGAACTATGCCCCACCCCAAGTAATCGATCGAATGCTGCTTCGGATAGCCAAGGCTTATTAGAGCCGATTGAATTTATTACGTCAGTAACTGTCGAACTAAACTCATTCTTCAGTGCATATCGCAAATATTCCTTACTCACGTCAGTTGTAATCGGTTCCTTTTCAACCAATTTGGATAATTCCTCATAAAAAGCAACTGAAATAAAATTTGTAATCGAAGCAAATGCAAGTAACCCAACCATTAGATCATCACCTGAAGGGGTTAGTCCTTTCCCTCTCCCAAGAAAAAAGCGGAGTGTCTTCTCTATAAGAGAGCGGTCGTTCGTCAAAACAGCATCCATCAGCCCTAGTATATATTGTTCTCCTTCTGACCAATTTTCATCGGAAGCCCTATCATACTTGCTTAAAAATTCATTGATATAAATATCCAACCCTGTCGGCTGGCCATTTGTGATTAACAATTCTTTAAGATTAGTTAATTTATCTTTATAGAGACGATTATTAGAAACAGGAAATATTTCATTTTTAAATCCGCTGCCATTTTTCAAGCTTAATGACATTTCTGAGAATATTAATGATGCAGTATCTTCATCCCAGAAAACGCTTTCATTGATTTTAATAAGCATGACAGCTCTCGATGTATCAATAGGAGTGAGATGGATCCCAAATGGAAGCAAGCCGTTCTTCTTATTACCAATAAAAATTAAGGAGTCCCCCATTTTTATATTAAAGCCATTTGCAAAAATACTATGAACTTGTCCAATGTTTTTTTCACAAAGAAGAAGGGGAATAAGATAACTATATTCCCCTCCAAAAAGTGTATATTTAATCATTTACAATGCCTCAATGAGACCGAGCTTTACTGCATAAGCTTCAATTGCCTTTTCAAAGCATGCTAATGGTGCACGAACAGTACCAGCACCGATTTGGCCTACACCTGCTTCTTTGTGAGCAATTCCTGTGTTAATCACTGGTTCAATTCCTGTTTCAACAACCTTCCTTGCATCAATACCAAGGCATGCACCTTGGAAATCCCAAGTCGGAATCGTAAAGTTAGGGTTTTGGTCGATACAAATTTCCATCATATCATTGCTTGTTCTTAGGGCATCGTCAAAGCCACCTGCACCAACAAAACGTGTTACACCTGGGGCAGCAACCATTGCAAATCCGCCTACTCCAAAGGTTTCTGTAATCGCACTGTCTCCCATGTCACGGCTAGCCATTTCTTGAGTGTAGCCAGTGAAGAATAAGCCTTGCGGTGTATTTACTGGTGCGGTAAACCATTGGTCACCCATACCACTAATCCGGATTCCAAATTCATATCCATTCCGGCACATAGCTGTTACAACGGTACCGTGTTGGATCGTTCTAGATGCGTCCATAACAGCTTTACTAGTAGCCATCGCAATATTTAAGAAAAATTGATCTGTATCAGCAAGGAATTTAACAACCTCTTGCTTATCCTTTTCAGATACATCTGTTTGTAAAATAAACGGGGCAATTTCTTTTAAGAAAATTAGGGACGAAGCGATGTTACGTTGGTGGAATTCGTCACCCATTGTAATCGCTTTGGCAATCATTACGTTGATGTTTAGTCCATCACCTTTTACTTTAAGTGCCTTAGAGATAGTAGGGGCAAGAACATCTCTCATCCATGCAAGGCGATTTGTCACCTCTTCAGAATACGCACCGAAACGTAGGACCTTACCAATACCTTCATTCATTGTACAATAGGCAGTGTTGCCCTGTTCACGGTTTTCAACAACAACAACAGGCATACTACCTGAAGTGATACCACCCATTGGTCCAACTGCATTTACATGATGACATGGAATAAATTCCACCTCGCCATTTTTAAGCATGACAGTTGCCTCATCAGCGTTTGCTGCCCATCCTTCAAAAAGAACAGCTCCAATACATGAACCCTGCATAGGGCTAGGCATGTTATCCCACTTAATTGGTGGACCTGCATGGAGCAGGACTTTCCCGTTTAATTCCTCAATAACTGATTTAGCTGGAACAACATCTACTAAAAAAGGGGCACCGGCAACAATTTTATCGATTACCGCTCTATTTGCTTCATCAATTGTATTATAAGTTCCGTACATTTTGCTTTCCTCCAGATTTTATTTTCTTTGTTAAAATCGCAGCTTGAATTATCTTTCACAAAGTTTAACGAAGCACAGCTAAGATTTTACGCATTCTTTCATTTCCACCTGCAACTGGACGCCAGTCGAACTGAACAACCGTACCGCCATTTTCAGTAATGGCATTCGTAAATTTCTTCAAACCAACGTTAATAACACTTGGTTTTTCGTTTAATAATTTTTCGATTGCAGGAGAAACTGTGAGATCTTGTTTTTCATAGACTTTGCTAGCAGGTTTCATTTCTTTATCTGCTTCTTTTAAATCAATACCGAGCATTGCAAGTGCTGTACGAACAGCTTGGTTGTTGCTATCTCGTAAGATGACACCAGCTTTTGCAAGCTTATTTTTTTGATCTTGGTAACCTTGTGGATCTTGCTCTGTTCCACAAACCGTTCCAACAAAGTAAATATTTCTGCCGTTTTTCTTTGATTCGTTTTGGATCTTTTCAATAGCTGGGATTAATTCACTAGCCATATCATCATGAGATCCATAACCAAGAACTACATCAAAAAGGATAATAGCAGTCTTTTCATCCTGCGCAGCTTTTTCAAAATATTGAACTCTTGTTTCAGGATCAATCATTGGATGCGGTTTTCCTTGTGTGTAAATATCATCGCCAAGGTCAGCCACTTCAAAGCCGTTAACTTTTAGTAAGTAGCCCTCTTCTGCATGTTCGGACTTTCCTAGACCGAAAGCTCTACTGATAAGAGTAGCTGCTTCATACCCAAGTGTACCGCCTGAATAGAGACCTTTGATCGTTGTTTGCTCTGGTTTCAAGTCTGCAGCTGGGACATCGGAAGTAAGAATATTATAGTTTGCTTTAATAGGATTGCCCTTTGCAAGATCAACAGCAATAGCAGCTGTTTCTTCAAGCGTATTTGCATAGTGGACATTTCCTTCATGTGAATGTGGAGCTTCTCCTAGGAAAATAGCAACTACTGGTTTTGATAGACCTTGAAGTAAGTTAACAACTTGGTCACGTACTTCTTTTGCTGGTGGCTTAGAAATAATAGCAATAACTTCTGACTGTTTGTGTACTTCTAATCCTTTAATTGCGTCCATCATGGTAATTGCACCAATCGTTTCAGACAGGTCACGACCACCAGTTCCGATAGCATGGCTTACGCCTCCACCGATACGATCGATAATTGTAGACACTTCTTGAATACCTGTACCAGAAGCTCCAACAATACCAATATTTCCTTGCTTCACAATATTTGCAAAAGCCATTGGTACCCCAGTTTGGATCCCTGTACCACAGTCAGGACCCATGACAAGCAGACCTTTTTCGTGAGCTTTTTGTTTAATACGAAGTTCATCTTCAATTTTTACGTTATCACTGAAAATAAAGGCATGTAATCCGTTATCAATCGCTTTTTCAGCCTCTTCTGCAGCATATTGACCTGGAACTGAAATAATCGCCATATTTGCATTTGGTAGTGCTTTAAGCGCTTTATCCCAAGTACGCACTGATTCAAATTCCTGCTTTGTGTTGCTGATTGCTTGATTTTTTAAATAATTATCAACTTCATCAAGTACTTCTTGAATTTTGTCTTCCGAGTCAGTATCAACCACAATACACATATCGTTTGCTGCAGCTTTTTCTAATTCCTCTGTATGAAGACCTGCTGTTTTAAAAATATCCTTATTGGCCGGGGTTCCCATCATAATTTGAACTTTATTTACACCGTCCATTGTTGATATCTTATTTGTGAGAAGCATTAGGTTAACGGAATCCTGGTAGGAGTTTTCTTTAATAATGGTATAAAGCATTATTTTATGCACCTCTTTTATTAGTCATTGTTTTTCCGTTTTTTAGGAAACGGATGAGTTCAGTTCTTTTCAATCCAATGGTAAAGGTTTTCCCCTTGCAATGTAATAAAAAATCCGGTTGAGTCATTAAAAATTCGTTAAACTTTTCAAATCTAGTTTTTTCATTTTAATTTAGTATGATACATTAGATAATACTGACTATTTCTACTTATTAAGACAAAAAATTAATACCCTTGACTGATAATCCATTATCATAGATAACAAATAGAATAATCCCCTCATTTCCGTTCAAAATTAGTATAGGAAATATATTTAAGTGACTATCATTTTTAGAAAGAGTGTGTGAATCACAAAGATGAAAACAACGATTGTCTACAAAAGAGAAGAAAGTTTTGAGATTAATGCAGATTTTTATTCTGTTTCCCCAAAAAATAACCCGGTTGTTGTCTACATTCACGGTGGCGGCTTGTTCTGGGGTTCAAGAGAAGATATGAAGAAAGAGCAGATTGAGCTTTATCTTTCTGCTGGTTTTAATGTTTTCTCTATTGATTACCGATTAGCACCAGAATCAAAACTAGCTGATATTAAATCCGATATCGCTGACGCCCTTTACTGGCTCGAGAACGAAGGCCCTAAGGAATTTGACTATGATCCAAGAAGAATTGCGGTGATTGGAAGTTCAGCTGGTGCTTACCTTGCGCTTTTATCCGGGACGTTGATGAACAAACCAAAGGCAATTGTTTCGTTCTACGGTTATGGGGATATTACTGGAGATTGGGCAACTAAGCCTAGCTCCCACTATCAAAGTCTGACAGTCGTCCCTAAAGAGCTGGCAAAAATGCTCGTCTCGAACAAGGTTATTACTGTTGGTCCGATTGAGAAACGATATGCTATTTACATGTATGCTAGACAGCAAGGAGTTTGGATTGAGGAAATAAGCGGTTTAAATCCGAGGATGAAGAATCAAGAGCTTTCCCAGTATTGTCCACTTCATTCTGTAAGTTCTCATTTTCCTCCAACTATACTCTTGCATGGGACCATGGATGAGGATGTCCCATATGAGCAATCTGTTCTGATGTCCGAGGCATTACATAAGGCTGGAGTTGAGAATCAATTGATTACAATTCCCAATGGCAAGCATGTTTTTGACGAGGATTGGCAAAACCCAGTTGTCAAAGATGCCTTTGACGAAGTCATTAAATTTTTGCATAAACATCTTGGTTAAACAATGTCTTGAACTAACTTCAGCCCCTGTTTTGCTAATTGACAATTATCAGTTCTTGTAAAAAGAAGCAAAAAAAAGCAGTGAACTCCATTTTTTTGGAGTTCACTGCTTTTTGTATAAAAATCTATTTTCTTGGCATGCTATTATTATTATTTCGCGAAACGGTGGTTACCGATTGTTACCGTTACTTCACGAGAAAAAATCCATTTACTTACTGCTGTGTTTGGATTATAGAAGAACAACGAGCCATTACCTTGACCCTTAAATGCCAATGCTTCATTTACCGCTTGTCTTGATGCCGCATCTGATGGTTGATTAATGGCACCGTTTTGGACTGGGGTGAAAGCGTAATGACCATTAGACTTTTCATAAACAACACTATTGATAGTATTTGGAAAATCAGGGCTCGCAACACGGTTTAGAATAACAGTGGCAACTGCGACCTTACCTGCGTACGGTTCACCTTTAGCCTCTGCATGAACAAGACGGGCCATCAAGTCTTTTTCTGCAGCAGTAATAGTAGTATTTGGGATTACTAGATTTGTTCCTGCATAAAGTAGACTGCCTTTTGCATTGTTTGCGTTTAATAGACTATTAACAGGGACTCCATATTTCGTTGCAATTTTCCAATAAGTTTCACCAGATTTTACTTTGTGAGTAGTAGTTGCCGCTTCAGTCGTTCCATTTAAGGTAAAAGCTGACATTGATATTATTAATCCAGTCGTAATTACTAGTTTTTTAAGTTTATTCATTTTATTACCTCCAATATTTGTTACTCGCTTCTCTACTACTAAGGCTATCAGTTGTAACATTCTAATTCATTACCCAATATATGGTAAGTGATATCCAACTAGGCTAGCGCCCAGTATGAAAGCTTTTGTCTACTAATTGGAAGTAACAACCATTCTTTGTTATTTTCCTAAAAATGACTCTTGTGGATAGTTTAGGACTCATTATTACATTCTGTATCAAGCATGTAATACTTAAAAAGGATATAAAGACTATACCTACCAATGAGACTTCACTAAATTGACATCAAATTCCTTAAATTCGTACAGGATTTTCCCTTTAACTTTGGTAATAATATAAGTAGGATTAAAAAGGAGGCTTTTTATATGGAAAATCAGTTAGTCAGCACACTTAACAAACAAATTGCAAATTGGTCTGTCTTGTATATGAAGTTACATAACTATCATTGGTATGTGAAAGGCGGCCAATTTTTTACATTACACGCCAAATTTGAAGAATTTTATAATGAGGCAGGACTTCATGTTGATGAATTGGCTGAACGTTTACTAGCAATCGGTGGCGAACCTGTAGCTACCATGAAAGAATGCCTTGAAATTTCATCCATTAAGGAAGCATCAGGTAATGAATCCGCTGATGAAATGGTTGAGTCTGTCATCAGTGACTTCTCTGTTATCATAGGGGAATTGAAGGAAGGCATGAGCTTTGCAGGTGAAATGAATGATGAAACAACCGGAGATATGCTGCTTGCAATTCATTCTGGCTTAGAGAAGCATGTTTGGATGCTTACTGCATTCCTTGGAAAAACAATTTAATTTTCTATTTGCTAAAGTCCAACTTTTCATTTGTTGGACTTTTTAGCAATATTTAAATTATAATAATTATTAAAAAGTATTGACTTTTATTTAGTAATCAAATTATTATAATACTAAATAAACTTACTAAACTGGAGGTTTGCTACCATGTCCAAGCATGAAGTTATTGTTTATAGCAGCACAGGCTGCCCCTATTGCGAAAAAGTAAAATCATTTTTAAAGGATCATGGAATTGAATTTGAAGAGCGTAACGCTTCCATACATAAGGAATATTTTGATCAATTAAAAGAACGGAAAATTTATGGAACGCCAGCAACACTTATTAATGGAAAGCTTGTATTAGGTTTTCAGGAGAAAAAGTTTAATAAACTGCTTGGGCTTTCGGAAAATGAACCTATCATTTCAAATCCTCCTCAAACTGAGACTACTGGGGAAAATCCTGATGGTATTTTTCAACCCGTTAATCAAAAGGTATTGGAAGACGTTTATGATTTCGTCACTATTGGCGGCGGTCCTGCTGGTGCTTCCGCTGCTGTTTACGCTGCACGCGGAAAATTAAAAACACTCGTCATTGATAAAGCTCCTAAAGCTGGAACGCTAGCGATTACCCATAAGATAGCAAACTATCCAGGTGTGCGCGAAGAATTAACTGGCCTTGAGCTATTAACAAGAATGCAGGCCCAGGCAAAAGACTTTGGGGCCGAATTCGTGCGTTCAACCGTCCTTTCCGTTGATTTTGCAGATGAAATCAAAAAGATTGAACTGGCCGAGGGTACAATTAAAGCAAAAAGTGTCTTTATTGGGGTTGGAGCTAAAGCACCATCGAACAAGATTAATGGGGAAGAAGAATTTACCGGTCGTGGTGTAAGCTATTGTTCAACCTGCGATGCTGCCTTCTATCAAGACCAGGTTGTCGCCGTTGTTGGTGATAATGATGAGGCTATCCATGAGGCTGAAACTCTGGCAAAGTATTGTAAAACGGTAAAACTGTTAATCCCAACTGAATTGAAAGGCGACGTCGACCTTTCTGCGTTACAAAATAATCCAAAGGTTGAAATCTATAAACGCCACCGTGTCAGAGAAATCATTGGGACTGATAGTGTTGAGAAAATTGTCATTCTAAATGATAAAAGAGAAGAAGAAATTTGGACCATCGATGGTATTTTCTTATATCTTGGCGGGATGAAGCCCGGCACAGATTTCTTAAACGGTGCAGTTATGCGAGATGAAGATGGCTATGTCATGGTCGATGAACTCCTGCGTACAAATATAGATGGTGTTTTTGCCGGCGGTGATGCCAGAAGAACGCCGATTAAGCAAGCCGTTATTTCTGCTGCAGATGGGGCTATTGCCGCTTTAAGTGCCGAGCAACACGTCAATAAACGCTCGAAGCTACGACCACAATACAGTTAAAATAAGGACACCTTCCCTTCTCTCATGCAGGACAGGTGTCCTTTTCTGTTCTTCCTTATTGTCAGATTCTGTCGCAAACTGTACAATTTATTACAAGCATATCCGATTGAAAAATTGAACTGCCACTGGGGGAATGACTATGAGAAGATTGACCTTCCTATTACTAGCCGTAATTTTCCTATCGGCCTGTACGCCAAAGGCCTATACAGAGAGTATGGATGCAGGAAAAACTGCATTGCAAAAAGGAAACTATACGGTAGCAATAGACAAATTTGAAAATGCTTTAGAAGAAAAAGAAACAACTGAGGCGAAAGAATATCTTCATGTTGCTGAAAGCATGCAGGAAAGTCTTACACTCTATCATAAGGGCGATTTAGATGCCGCGATTAATACATTAAACACTTTGTTACATAACAAAGTGGCAAAAGAAAAAATCAACCAACAGGCTACTGCTCTACTAAAAGAAATCCAAGAAGCGAAATCACTTGCGAATTCGTTAAATGAAAGAATGATCAAGGGAAAAACACTTTTAGAGCAAAATCAGTTTGACCAAGCAATCGAAGTGTTTAAAGAAGTCTCCCAAACACTCGGCTATCCAGAGAATGCCTCGATTGAAAAATTGACGGACGAAGCTTCCCAACTTGTTATAGATTCAACAAACAAGAAAAAAGCGGCTGATCAAGCAAAAAAGAAACAAGATGAATCAAAAAAGCAAGAGAATGCTAAGGAAAAAAAGAAGGATGCAAACGAAACTCTCTCCCATTCACAAGCGGAAGATCTTGTAAGAAAGCATCTTGGACTTCAAGCTGACCAAAATGTAAAAGTAGTGTATGACCATGATGCTGACAATGGCGACTACATAATCCACGTCTATGAATTTGTTGTCGATAATTCAAGTACAGGCGAAGGGCATACCACAACACGGGGCTGGTATGGTGTGAACAAAAATACGAAAGCAATTTATGATGCAATGGAATAATCAGAAAAGCGGAAGCGCCCCCGTTTAGCGGCGAATCAATTAATATTAAAGGGGCTGTCCAAAAAGTCAGGTAAATGACTTTTGGAAGCCCCTTCTTATTTTTAGGTTGCTAAACTTGTCTGTTGATTTCCGTTCCAAGCGCTTCGCTTTCCGCGGGCGGTAAATAATTTAGAAAAAGATAGTGGAAGCAAATCTAGCAGGGATATTTTCTGAAGTGAAACATCAAAAAAATATAAAGGTTATTAACTTCTTATTAACCAAAAGCTTAATAACAGCCATTGCGTCTTGATATTCAAAACATTATGTATGATTTATGAAATCGATAGTAGTCACTACTATTTGCTATTTTTTCAGTTTCTAAACTCTTGTCCATTTCATTTGCAAGGCTTCCTGCATAAATTGTAATTATTTAGTGGAGGAGGTGTTAACTATGTCTGATTTTCACAGAGAAAACAACAACTTCGCTTTAATTGTTGTGTTATTTGTTTTATTAATCATTGTTGGTACAGCATTTATGTACTAATAAATGAACCCCCACTAAAATCATCATTCTCAAGTGGAAAAGAGCGGTAACCATTTGGTTTCACCGCTCTTTTTCATGTTTATTCGTTATAATAAATGATTGGATCGTTAAGCTTCATATTTTTCTGTTTCCCACTAAAGGAACCTCTAGATAGCAGTAGTTATCGAAACCGATTATAATGCTTTGTTACCTTCCATAACCCCCCCTGAAATTTCCTTACTATAAAATATTAGAGGGGGTGGTCTTCATTCCATAACTTTTCAAATTAGGCGGGTATCGAGTAAAACAATCTCATTTTTCAATTTGATAGCTTCTGTCAACATGGCTTCAAACTCTATTGTGTTCGTTGGTTTCATCGCTTTTACTCCATAACTAGCGGCCAATTGGATGAAATCAGGATTAGTAAAAGTAACGCCAAAACTATTGGCGAACTTCCGCTTCATCATATCCACTTCAAGCTTTAACATCGAATTATCCAATAAGATAATGATAAAGGACAATCCTAACCGTTTCGCCGTCTCTAGTTCAGAAAAGTTCATCAATGCACCTCCATCCCCAGTAATACAAATAACTGTTTTTTCAGGCGCTGCTACTTTTGCCCCAATTGCACCAGGAATGGAGATACCCATTGATGCGAATCCATTGGAAATGATCAGCTGGTTGGCATGCTTCGGTTGATAGGTCCTTGCTACCGAGATCTTATGTGAGCCTACATCTGAAATAACAATTGTATCTTCCGTCTGGGCCCTTTCAATAGCCTGCAGGATATGTTCAATTGTTAGTGAGGAATCGTCTCCTACTTTTTCAACTATCGAATAAGATTCTACTATCCGATTTTTCAAGTCTCCTGCTGGCAGCCAATGCTTAGGCTTAATTTCATTTTTTAGAAATAGTGGCAGTGATTCTTTCAAATTCCCAACTAATTCTACCTTTACTGGATAGCATTCATCTACATCAGCTGCTGAAGCAGATATATGGATGACTGGGACCTTTTTCATGTTCCATTCGGAAGGAAGCTTTTCACGGATATCAAAGCCAATCACGATTAGTAAATCAGCTTCCTCAAACCCTTTAAGTACATAATCTTTTTGATTAAAACCAAATGTATAAAAATTTTGAGGGTGAGCTTTTGGTAAAATCCCTTTGGCCATAAAGCTTTGTGCCACTGGCGAGCCTAGATTTTCTATAAATGTTTGAACTTCTTTAACAGCTTCTTGGCGAATAACCTCATTTCCGACAAGAATAAAGGGACGCAGACTTTGGTTAAGCAACTGTGCGGCTAGCTTGAGTGCTTCAGCTGCAGGTACGCTTTTGGGCAAGCTTGAAACGGCTATTGGTTTCGTGGTCACATTCTCCATGGCGATGTTTTCGGGTATTTGTATTACGACTGCCCCAGGCTTTTCTTCGCTTGCAATTCGAAAGGATTTTCTGATGATTTCCGGAATCATGTTTGCCGCTTTTATTTGCACAGACCATTTTGTTACTGGTTCAAAAACCTTCTCGATATCGATATACTGATGGACATGTTTGTGTTGCTTATCCAATCCTGTTTGTCCGATTAAAGCGATAACTGGAGAATAATCCAAATTTGCACTTGCTATTCCTGTTAAAAGATTTGTTGCCCCAGGGCCGAGCGTAGCCATACATACACCTGGCTTTCCGGAGATTCTGCCGTAAACATCAGCCATGAATGCGGCACCTTGCTCATGGCGAACGGGTATGTATTTGATTTTTTCAGAAGCCGACAAAGAATGGGCTAAATCAAGGACCTCTTTACCGATAATCCCAAAAATATATTCCACACCTTCGTTTTCTAAACAGCTGACAACTACATCTGATGCTTTCATATTTGCCTCCAATAGATTATTTGCTTCCCTTATTGTTTTCTAAATTTTTATAATCATGAACAGTAGCTTGGAACATAAAAAAAAAATCAGCAAATATAATGGAATATGCGTGCTTTTAAGGAGGGCGAACTATGGTTCAGCAAGGATTTAACGGAATGGATGCCAATAATCAAATGTTAATTGCCCCAGAAACGTTTGCCGCACCACCCGAATCATTAACGGAACAACTGTTTATTGAACGTTCTTTAACCGAAAATAAATTTTGGTTGCGAATTATGAAGGAGCATTCCTATTTTTTAGGCGAAGGATTTAATCGAAAAGACAAGCAACTCATTCAACAAACCGATCGGTTTTATCATTATTTTGAGGAGCAGGAAAAAAGAGCCTACCAAACCCCCAATAATGTAACTGCCGTTCGGAAGTTAAATGAGGATTCGATTCAGCTTGTGTTAGGATTACGGAATTTCAAACGGAATTTGCTTATTCTAATTGTCAATTGCAAAGTAATGGGCTTTAACTTCCCACTTCTTGTCGATCATATTGCCCGAGAGGCTGAATACTTTATGAGAACGTTAAAAAAATTTAATGAAGGGATTTTGGATCCTATTCAAGATGCAATAATTAAGGAAAATGTTTTTTGGTTAAAGATTATGATGGAGCATTCCCGCTTTATCGCCTCTCTGCTTGATCAATCGGAACGGAATCTTGTTAAAACTGCACTGAAATTTGGGGACGATTTCGAAGTTCTTCTTAACCAAGCCCGAGACGTTGAATCAATGTTATATAAAAAAAGTCCGACCTATCCAATAATCGGAAAGCTAAATAAAGATAGTGAAAATGCCACACATGAGCTTCGTAATTTTAAACAAGCAGGTCTTGATTTAATAAAAAGCTGTCAAATAAAAAATGTCATCGACCCATTACTTGCAGACCACGTAGTCAGGGAAGCGGACCATTTCCTACAAATGGTCCATGTTTTAGAGGAAAGGTTAAAGGTGAAACAGCAGGAACAGCAAATGGGATTAGGTTAAATAAAGAGACTATCCGAGGATAGTCTCTCTTTTATTGCTGCGAGCTAAAATAACTAGACACACTGTAATAATCGTAAAAGCAATAAACGCTAACAATGGAATTGTAATAAAACCCATCCAGTTGATGTAATCCTTCGAGCAAGGCACACCGCTTGTACACATTTCAAACTGCTGCAAATATGGTATTTTTTGTAATGATGTATGGTATCCCGATAAAAGCATTCCAACAATTGAGAGTGGCAGCACATATTTATAAATACCTTTATCATTCCGGTAGACAGCAATCCCTAAAATAATCGCCAAGGGATACATGAAAATCCTTTGGTACCAGCAAAGAGTACAAGGAATGAAATGCATGACTTCACTAAAATATAGGCTGCCAAGTGTGGCAATGATAGCAGAAATCCAAGCGAGAAGTAAGGATTTATTCATTCTTCTTCCCCTTTGCTGCTTCCTCTACCATTTTGGTTAAGTCATCGATTGATTTGCCTGTGAACTGCTTACCATTAACAAAAATGGTTGGGGTACCAGTAACCCCTAGTTTTTCCGCATAATCCATATCCTTTTGCCAGGCATCATCGGACTTCTTAGCTTGGAAGTTTTTAACGGCCTTATCGACATCCTTATCGCTCGCCACTTCCTTTAACGTGTCAATCAAAAAGTTTTCAGTAAATACATCCTTTTTTTCTGCAGCTGGATCCTCTGGCTGCTTTGCGAAAAGACGATCATGGAATTTCCAAAAGCTTTCATTTCCTAATTCTTGAAAGACAGATTCCGCAAATTTAGCAGAACGAATGGAATCAACATTGATAAAGGAATCATTCATAAAATATAATTTTGCTTTCCCGGTATCAACAAGCGCATCTTTGATAATAGGCACAACTTGTTCGGAAAAGTTTTTACAATTAGGGCATTTATAATCGCCGAACTCAATAATGGATACAGGTGCCGACTCTTTGCCCAAGAAAGGCTGATTTGAATAATCAATTTCATTTGTTTTTACTTTTCCTTGTTGTTTTGATTGATTATTTAAGAAAATAAAAGCTAAAATACAGACAGCTACCAAACCTATAACCCAAAAGGTGAACTTAGATGACGATTTCGATTCATTTATCTTGTTGTTGTTTTTGTTATTTGCCATAATCAAACTCCTTATATTGAATGTACGGAAAATATATGTAGGTTGTTTTCCTATTTAGTTTAAATATTACCTATCCTACTTAATAATGCAAATAAAAGGTTCTTCTCGCTTAGTTTATTTACCATTTTAGGATATGATAAACATGTATTCTAATATTGTTACCTTAAGGAGATTGAATGATGACAAAATATAGTGGGTTTGTTGGAACCTATACAAAAGGAGAAAGTAAAGGGATTTATTCCTTTACTCTAAATATAGAAAGCAAAAAAATAGAGAATGTTCATGTTGCTGGAGAATTAGAAAACCCTACCTACTTAACGATTAGCAAGGACAATCAATACCTTTATTCCGTGGCAAAAGAAGGAGAAACTGGTGGTATTACTGCTTTTTCCATAAAGGAAGACGGTCGATTAACAACCGTTAATAGCCAATTACTTGCTGGTTCTTCTCCATGTCATGTTAGTGTTGACAGCAAAAATCGATATGTCTTCAGTGCAAATTATCATAAAGGCGAAGTCGTCTCCCACCTGATTAACCAGGAGAATGGCGCCTTAAAATCTGTTGCCTCCGTGATAAACCATGAAGGCCGGGGTCCGGATCCACGGCAGGATAAACCTCATACTCATTATGTGGGACTTACACCGGATGAAAAGTATCTGGCAGTAGTTGATTTAGGCATCGATGCCCTTATTACCTATGCAATCAATGAAAATGGCACACTGTCAAAGGTAAAACTGCTGCCGTTAAAAGCAGGTAGTGGACCTCGCCATCTGGCCTTCCATCCTAACGGTAAATTTGCTTATGTCATGACAGAATTTAGCTCAGAGGTGATTGTTCTATCCTATCATCAGGAAAATGGTCATTTTAGCGAACAGCAATATATCTCTACGCTTCCTGCTGATTTTTCCGAAAATAATCAAGGTAGTGCGATTCATATTTCATCTGATGGACGATTTATCTATGCTGGGAATCGCGGCCATAACAGTATAGCTGTTTTTACTGTAAACCAAGAAACGGGTGAGCTAAGCTTTATTGAGCATACTTCCACTGAAGGGGATTGGCCAAGGGATTTTGCATTCGATCCATCCGAAAAATTCGTCATTGCTTCAAATCAAGAATCTGGGAATCTTGCGCTATTTTCAAGGGACGAGGCAACGGGGAGGTTAACCCTTATACAGTCTGATATTGTTGTGCCACATCCTGTTTGTGTGAAGTTTTTACATATTTAGTTTTTAAGTTTAGCTGATTGGACCTTTTCCAATCAGCTTTATTTTTTCTACTCCAGACCGGCTTAAGTCCATTACCTTCCGATATTCGACAACCTCGTTTGACAAATTTTCCATCACTTTTCTTTTATAATCTTACTAGGAACACTAGTAAGATAGGAGAAAAGTGATGACCCACTACCAAATACAAAGTAGTAGAAGTACAAATAATAAAAAACCTCAAAAACATATTCTTTTTATGAAAATTACACTTGTTGTTTTTTGGGGAATATTTTTATTGTTAAGTACCTGGACCGAAAATTTGGAGCAATTGTTAGATTTACAATCAGTCGGTTTTAGTTGGGTGTCAAAACCAGACTTACTGTCCTTCTTTTATTTCAATGATTTGACATTAATACATCCCGATTATCTGATAGTAAAGTTGGGACATTTTATTGGTTTTGCTGTAATGGATCTTCTCCTTTTCAACTTGATAAAAAGCCATAAATTTTCTATCGGACTCTCTATTTCTCTGGCATTATTAACAGAAATCCTTCAATTGTTTTTCGGACGAGATGGACGGCTTTATGACCTCGTTATTGATTCATTGGGGGTTTTATTAGTATTCTTTATTTTGAAGAAGCTTAAACTTTAGGGAAATTGCAGTACAGCTGTGGGCTTGTAAGCAAAACAGGGAGTTCTAGTTTACTTTTGAAGAAACAGAAGGAGCCAATTGCTCTTTCTGTTTTTTTGTTTTCGATAATTTAGAGCGTAAAATATCAGAGTTCGTGTGAATACTAAATAGGACGTTTATCATATAAAGGATGTGTCCTCATTGCATTTTTTCCATGGCCAAGAAACACTTTCGGTAATAGAGTGGATTTTAAGATCGGTAGTCACTTTTATATTTCTGCTATTAGCTGTCAAAGTAATGGGCTCTCGTGCCATTTCGCAATTAAGGTTACTTGATTTTGTGATGGCTTTAATGCTAGGTAACATTATTGCTCATCCACTTTCAGACCACAGAATTGGATTAAAGGGTTCATTAATCTCGACAATTGTCATCATTATTCTGTATTTGTTTGGTATATTTTTAAATCTAAAATGGACATGGCTCAGAAACACAATTGAATCAACGCCAATCCCAATTATTAAAGAGGGGGACATCAGTTATAAAGGACTAAAAAAGGCAAGAATCTCGATTGATTTATTATTAGCGGAGCTAAGGAAAGAGAAGGTAGCGGATGTAAAAAAAGTAGCTTTGGCATTATGGGAGTCAGATGGGAAGATTTCTATATTTTTGGATCCCCAGTATGAGGCGATCACACCGTCAACGTATCAGTTACAAACCGAGCCTTTTGATTTGCCGAAGACCATTATTAAGGAGGGAAAGATTGATTTTCAGGTGTTGAAGCAAGTTAACAAGGAGGAAGAGTGGCTGATTAACACGTTTAAGACCAAATATAAAACAGAAATTAGTGAGGTTTTACTTACCACCATTGATAACAAAAACAATTTAAAGGTTTTCCTATACAAATAAAAATTTGTACAGTGCCATGAGGGCACTGCACAGATCAAAAAAACTTATATTCTTTAATCACTTCACATACACTATTTACATCATCTTCACTCAAATACGGATGGATTGGCAATGAAAGCACTGTATCACAAAGCTCATTAGTTATTTCAAAGTCTTGATCATCAGATTCTAAATCTGAAAAGGCAACTTGTTTATGCAATGGCTTCAAATAATAAATCATAGTAGGAATTCCATGCTCTTTCAGTTCCGCAAGTAATCCATCCCGCTGTTCCTTATTTTTAAGCTTAATCGTATACTGGGCAAAACTTGAATAAAATCCCTCAGGTATTGTTGGAATTTTAGCAATTTCTGCTAATTTTTCATTATATAGTTGATATACTCGGTTTACAGCTTCCAATTCATGATCAATAAATGCTTTTAGTTTCACTTCTAAAATAACGGCCTGTATGGTGTCTAGTCTTGAATTAACTCCAATCCTAACATTGTCGTATTTATTCTCACCTTTACCATGAATTTTTAATGACTTCAGTAATTCTGCTAATTCATCATCATTAGTAAAAATAGCTCCACCATCGCCATAACATCCTAGAGGTTTTGCAGGAAAGAAGGAAGTAGTTGCAGCATCTCCAAAACTACATGCTCTTCTTCCATTAATATTGCCTCCAAACCCTTGGGCACCATCTTCTAATACTAATAAATTATACTTCTTAGCAATTCTCTCTATTTCAGGATAATCAGCTGGAAGGCCAAATAAATCAACAGGGATAATAGCTTTTGGAGTTAATTTCCCTTCTTCAACTGTTTTGATAATTGCTTTTTCTAGCTTAATGGTATCAATATTAAAGGTTTCTCTATCTACATCCACAAAAACAGGCGTTGCACCTCTAAATGAAACAATTTCTCCAGTTGAAAAGAATGTAAAGTCCGGTACAAATACTGCATCTCCAACTTTGATATCCCATGCCATCATCACCAAATTCAGTGCGTCTGTTCCATTGGCACAAGTAATACAGTGCTTTACTCCAACATAGTCAGCTAATTGTTCTTCTAGTTCTTTTACCTCATTTCCACCAATGAAATTTGCATTTGTTAGTACTGCCTGAATAGCAGTATCAATTTCCTGCTTATATTTCTGATACTGAGTCTTTAAATCCCTGAATTCCATCATCCATCAATCTCCATCATAATTTAATTTCCACTATTCAGATTTTTCTTCAAGAATGCCTTCAATAAGAGTATATTCTTTGCCGCATTCATTACATTTTAGCTCATTTTTTAGGACCAGGCCGCACTCGCAAACCCAACCTATTTGTTGGGCAGGTACTCCTGCCATTAATGCATAGTCTAGAACGTCCTTTGTTACAACTGCGCCTGAAGCAATCATTGACCATCGACCGATTGTATTGCCACATACGATAGTAGCGTTTGCTCCAATAGATGCACCGTATTTAACTAGGGTCCTTATATAGCCTTCAGTACCTTTCGGATATTTACTTCTTGGCGTTAGATCATTAGTAAATACCATTGAAGGTCCGCAGAAGACATAATCTTCTAATTCAACACCTTCATAAACCGATACATTGTTCTGGATTTTTACTCCATTGCCAATTTTCACGTTAGTAGAGATATTGACATTTTGACCTATCGAGCAATTCTCACCGATGTGAGCACCTTTTTGAACATGGCTAAAATGCCATACTTTAGTGCCAACACCTATCGTTACATTTTCATCTATATAACTGCTTTCATGTACAAAGTAGCTCATCTATCAAACCTGCCTTTGAAATCGATTGAGCTGCATTTTTCCAATGGCAGTTTAACGCTTTTACCTTCTGCCGCTGATTTGTAAATGGCAAGGACGAGCTCAAGTGCTCTTCTTCCATCTTCAGCTGTCACAAAGGGGGGTCTATCATTTTGAATGGCATCAATTACGTCAGCATATAGTGGATTATGACCAAATCCGTATACATTCGATGGGTTTTCTTGATACTTTTCCTTGACTTCATATGGGTCATCTAACTTGTCTGCAAACTGCCATTCTTCAATTAGATTTACCGACTTTCCGCCAGCTTTGACTGTGCCTTTTTCCCCGAATAGATACAATGTTTCTTCAAGGTTGTTTGGATAAATATTTGTAGTCCCTTCAACAATTCCATAACTTCCATTAGAAAACTTAATGAGCGCCATACCTAAGTCTTCCGCTTCGATAAAGTTATGTTTCAAATTATCCGTCATACCGACTACTTCTATTATTTCGCCTCCCATCATCCAACGAAGAAGATCAATATTATGGAGGCACTGGTTCATCAGTGCTCCACCGTCTTGTTCCCATGTTCCTCGCCAAGGGGCTTGTTTATAATACTCTTCTCCCCGATTCCAACGAATATGGGCAGTCCCATGAAGCAGCCTTCCAAAGCGTTCTTCTTCTACTGCTTCTCTTATTTTTTGAATCGATTTATTGAAACGGTTTTGATGGCAGGCGCTCACCTTTATATTTTTTTCTTTAGCCTTTTTAATGATTGCATCGGTTTCTTCAAGTGAAAGAGCGATTGGCTTTTCAATGATTAGATGACTCCCTGCTTCTATACAATCTAAAGCAATTTGACCATGTTTACCGCTTTCAGTGCAAATGGCTACTAACTGAGGTTTTTCCTTTGCAAGTAACTCATTATAGTCAGTATATTGAGGAGTAGATGGAGGAAGGTTAAATTTTGACATTTTATCCTTTATATTTTCGAGTTCAATGTCACATAAAGCAACAATTTCAAGTTCATTTTCTATAGCTGCGGCTATATGATTTGGAGAAATTCTTCCACAACCAATTATTGCATATCTTAAACCCATGATGGCTCCCCCTCTATAATAATTCAATGTTCTCTCTATTATTTACAAGCTTCATTGCATTTTTAGTATCAAATATAGCCTTTGCATGCTGCTGTACAAAAGAATAATCAAC
The DNA here is from genome assembly GCF_031988165.1 of Neobacillus sp. Lineage (NCBI taxonomy): Bacteria > Bacillati > Bacillota > Bacilli > Caryophanales > Bacillaceae > Neobacillus > Neobacillus sp. The sequence continues at coordinate 238,529 of NZ_DALZYO010000001.1, read as the reverse complement.
CTCCGTATGTGCAGTTGTTACGATAACTAAATCAGCATTTTCTATGAGGTCCGCTGTTAATTCAGATTCGCCTTTTTTAAGCTTTCCATGTTCACGATACTCTTGCACGTAAGGATCATAGTAAACTACTTCTGCCCCTTCTTTTTCTAACTCTTCAATTACTCTAAGAGCGGGGCTCTCTCGATAATCATTGATATCTTGTTTATAGGCTACACCCAGCACTAAAATTCTTGACCCATTCATCGCCTTTTTATCCCTATTTAAGATTTTACTAGCTCTCTCTACACAGTATTCTGGCATACGGTCATTAACCATCATGGAGGATTCAATCATAGAGGTGTGAAATCCATATTCGCGTGCTTTCCAGGAGAGATAATATGGATCAAGTGGTATGCAGTGTCCTCCAAGTCCTGGTCCTGGATAAAAGGCTTGGAAGCCATATGGTTTAGATTTAGCAGCATCAATAACTTCCCAGAAGTTAATACCCATCTTATTGCAGAGAATGGCAAGTTCATTTACAAGCCCTATATTTACATTTCTATAGGTGTTTTCGAGAATTTTCTCCATTTCCGCTATAGCTGGAGATGAAACACGATGAATTGGTGCTTCTAGTATGCTTTCGTAGAGGGTAGCAGCCACTTCCGTACATGTAGAGGTTATCCCTCCAACGACTTTTGGAGTGTTTTTAGTTTTATAGATTAAATTGCCTGGATCTACGCGTTCTGGAGAAAAAGCAAGATAGAAGTCCACGCCACATTTTAGTCCGGACGTTTCAAGAATTGGCTTAAGAAGTTCTTCTGTGGTTCCAGGATAAGTAGTTGATTCTAGAACAATTAACATATCTTTATGCATAAACGGAAGAATACTCTCCACAGAGGCTTTAACATAACTGATATCCGGCTGTTGGTGCTCATCAAGCGGTGTTGGGACACAAATACATACACAGTCTGCAATTGCAACCTGTGCAAAATCGGCAGAAGCTGATAAAAGTCCTGACTCGACAATTTCTTGAAGATCTTCATTGACCACATCGCCAATATAATTTTTACCAGCGTTAACCATTTTCACTTTAAATTCTTGTACATCAAAACCAATCGTTTTAAACCCAGCCTTTGCTTTCTCTACTGCAAGTGGTAAACCCACATATCCTAAACCTATAACTCCAAGTGTTGCCGTCTTATTTAATAATTTTTCTTTTAGATTACTTGTTAAAGCAACAGTACTCATGCTATTATTCCCCCCCTTTTAATAGAATTTGACAAATATGTTCCGCCGCATTTCCATCACCAAATAACCGTGGCTGTGGATGCTGCACACAGAGTAATTCTCTAGAGACAGTTCTTAAAATTGTTTTAACATCAATTGGACTTAAACTATTCCACCCATTTTCTAAGGTTTCAACCCATTCTGTTTGATCTCTCAATGTTGTACAAGGCGTCTTAAGGAAAAATGCTTCCTTTTGAAGTCCACCAGAATCGGTAACCACCATGAATGCATTTGCAGTTAAGTAAAGCATCAGTAGATAGCCTGCCGGTTTAATGATTGTTACATTGTTTAACTGAATATTCAGTTCATCAATCCGTTTACGAGTTCTTGGATGAAGTGGTATTAGAACTGGCTTATCCATCTTTTCAAAAGCAGAAAAGATCTCACGTAACTTTGTATCATCATCTGTATTTTCTGCACGGTGGATGGTAGCAAGGTAATATTCTTTTTCTTTGAGACTAGGGATCGTGCCTCCTTCATCTCTTAATTCATCCAACCAAGCACCATCAGAATATCGATTTTTTGAAATTTCTATATTTCTTTGTACTGCATCATACATAATATCTCCAGTATTAAAAACTCCTGCTGTGATTCCTTCCTTTTCTAAGTTATCTACAGCCGTTTGTGTTGGACATAGTAATAAATCGGATAAATGGTCTGTTACTATTCTGTTTTGTTCTTCTGGCATTAGCTTGTTATAACTACGTAACCCAGCTTCTACATGAAATACAGGGATATGTAATTTACTAGCTGCCAAAGCGCCAGCCAAAGTGGAATTCGTATCACCATAGACAAGCAGCCCATCAGGCAATTCTTTTAAGATTATCTCTTCAATTTTTTCCAGCATACGTCCTGTTTGTAATCCATGACTCCCTGACCCAACCTCTAAGTGATAATCGGGTTTTGGTAATCCCAGCTCCTCAAAGAAAACATCGGACATATTTGCATCATAGTGTTGACCAGTGTGTACTAATACCTCTTCATTTTCTTTTCTAAACATCCTAGAAAATGGTTCTGCTTTTATAAATTGTGGACGAGCACCGATTATTGTTACTAATTTCATTTTCTCCTTCCTTTCGTTGCTGGGTTTTACGCAATAATGACACTCACTTCCCGGTGAGTGTCATTATTGTGCAGCTGCCATTTGGAATGCGAAGCTTTTCTTTATTAGATTAATTTAGCTGGTATACCAAAGACTGTGGTATCCTGCTTTACCTGTTTAACAGCCACACTGCCGGCCCCAATTTTTGCAAAATCCCTCACTTTTACGCTTGGAGTAATGACTGCATGACTACCTAGAAATACCCCCGTACCAAGCTGAGCGCATCCAGTCACATCTGAATGAGAATTAATCGTACAACCATTACCAATATTTACATCATGTCCTATCGTTACACTTAAGTTTAGCAACACAAAGGAGCCCAATTGAATATCGCACGTTAATATGGCCCGAGGACATATTACACTTCCATTACCAATTTCAACATTTTTGCCAATTATTGCTGTTGAATGAATTAAGGTAATAAACCTTGCACCGCGTTCCTCAAGCTCTTTAGCTATTGCAAGCTTTGTCTTGGGGTCAGCAATTGCCATCACTAAGACGTGGTCGATTTCAGGTCGATACTCCCGAATCGAACTTATAATAGGAAGATCATAGTTATAACCATCAAGGAGGTTTAAATTATCACTAATAAACCCAATTGGCTCCCAACTTTGATCTGTAAAATCAGTTAGCCAGCTATAGATCATCCTTGCTAGTCCCCCGGCACCAACAATAATTAATTTATTCATCTATAATTCTTCCTTTTCTTTTCAAATGGGCTTCATTGTGATACCTAACTCCCCACTAATTCACGTTTGTCTTTGATGAGTTTTAACAATTCTCCAACACAAATGCACTTCCGAATCGCTGCATTTGAAATCGTAAGCTGAAAATTTTCATCAACCATAACAATGACAGAAATAAAAGCTAAGGAATCCCAATTCTCATTTTCTTCTAATAGATACCCGCTGGTTAAATCAGACTTCTCTATTTCCAATAGATCCGCCAATTCAGCTAAAAAGTTCTCCATTTCCACCATCATTCCCCACTCCTTTTCTGTATTTTGTTCATTAAAAAGAACGATATGATTAATTTTTTCCTTTTAAGCTTAGAATAAATGAGTTAATCATTGTCCATAAAACTTAAGTAAGCTTATCTGTTATATTTATTAATAATTTCTGTGAAATATATTTTTAGTTTAGTTCTTTATAAAGAACAAGTCAATGTTTTTTTATCGGAAAAATCTTGTGTTTTCGTCTGCGTCATCCTTCACTAAAGGAACATAAAATGATCATATTTAACCATTATGGTTCCCTCTGCATATTCACTTTCATGTTGTCGATTAGGATTACCGTTTATATTATTAATAATATTTTTTATAAAGTTTTGACCCGATTCATGTGCGTGTAGATAGCCCCCACCAAATCTTGGGTTAATTTCGGAAATAACATAGCCATTGCTGGATTTAAAACAGTCAATATCTATAGGTCCAATCGGTTTAAGTGCATCAATAAGTTTTTCAATCATCTGTTTTAAAACGGGGTCTTTCACAGAAATAGATTTATCTGTTTCTCCGTCACGCATCTTTAACTTCTGTTTAATAAATATATTCGTTGCCTTTTTGGTATGAAAATCAATATAACAATCGACACCCAATTCATCTCCGGTAATAAAAGGCTGTACAATATACTCCTGGAGTTTATCATGGGATACTTTAAGCTCTTCTATTGAAGAAACTATATGAATCCCCATACTTGCGCTTCCGTTTTTTGGCTTTACTATTAATGGAAAATTAATTTTGCATTTCTTTAGGTCTGCTCTTACTCTATCAATTCCGGCATATGTTGGAATCGATGGTATTTTATTGGCTTGTAAAAATTTATAGGTTTTATCCTTGTCGTAGCAAATATCCACAATATCCTTATCGGAAACAATCATCTGAATTCCTTCTTTTTCAAATTCCTCCTTATAACTTGCTAATAAAGGTAATTCAGGATCGATTAGAGATATTACACCTCTAATTTTATATTTATTACAAAGGTATTTAACGTGATGAATGTATTCTGGATCGTCAATGCGTGGCACGACCTCATATATATCAGCATGGTGCAATGCTGCTGCTGTTGGATCGCAGTCAATAGCAACAACTTTTCCGTTTATTTTTTGAAGTTCCTTTTTAAAGTATTCAACTAATTTTACACGGCGTCCGACACTACAAAGTAAAATATTCATTTATGAATCCCCTTCTTTAATTACTTAAAAACAATATACTTTTTCATCAAAAAATTGCTCAATGGATTCCTTTTTCCGGACGATAAATAATTCACCCTCTTCAGCGGCTACGATACAAGGGCGCTCTTTAATAAATGGAGGATTAAAAACGATTGTGTAGGCTCCCACATTCTCAAATATTATATAGTCATTTTTCTGAGGCAGTTCAGCTTGAATTTCATGTGCTAAGTAATCCTTTTCCATACAGGTATAGCCGACAATGTGGAAAACTTGTATTGCATGAGCAGTCTCACTTTTTCTGATTATCTTCATTGGAAGATTATGTTTGTGCATGGTTGGTTTTATATTATGAACACTGCCATCAACTAACACAAAAGTCTGATTTCTAATTGTTTTCGTTTCAATCACTTTTGCAATAAAAATAAAGGTATTGGCAACCATTGCCATTCCAGGTTCTACTATTAGCGTTGGTTTTTTTTCAAAGTTGCTAAACTCATGATTCATTATTTGACAAATCACTTCTGCATAATCATCGAATGTTGGGACACTCTTTTGAAAGGATAGAGGTAATTCCCCATAAATACCTCCACCAATATCTATGTAGTCTAAATTATCTAACCTATTTTCTTTAGCAATGTCGCAAAGTGTTTGAGTTATTCTCCTATATGATTCAACCTCTCTATTCCTTGTTGAAAAATGTCCATGCAACCCTGCCAACTGAATGTTTTCTAGCGCCGCCAATTTATTTAGCGCATCTTGCAGATTTCCATTTTCTACACAAATACCAAACCTGCTAACCTCATATCCTTCTTGAAGAGCACTAGTTCCATTATGGGAAATATCAAAATTTAACCGGAGTCCCACTTTAATTTGTTGGTTTGGATTATTTAATGCATATTCTTTTACAAACTCAAGTTCATAAAATGAGTCAATATTAATGATACTTTCATTTTTTAAAGCTAAATTAATATCGTCTTTACTTTTTAATGGGCCATTAAAGATGATTCTTTTGGGATCTTCACCCAATTTAATTGCCAAATCATACTCTAATCTTGAGACAACTTCAGCGTATGCACCTAGCTTTGACAATTCCTTGCATAAATAGGGAAGGTAATTTGTTTTATAGGAATAACCAATAATAAAGTTTTCATATCTACTGTTAAAAGCGTCTGCTATTTTTTTGTAGTTTTCTCTTAATTTATTGACATTTAAAATGTAAAAGGAGGACCCCCACATCATTTCTAGTTCACTAATTATTTTATAGTCGAACATAAAATTTTTCATCCTTCTTAGCTAATTTAGGACACTCAAAGTTCACCTTGTCAGCAAAATAATTAATTACTGAGCCATCAATGTTTTCATCAAATTTTCTTGCAAAATAATCATCCGATTCCTCAATTAATTGACTATCTTCGCTTGTTAAATCCTGCGGTGAATTTTGCGAACTTAATGTTTCACCCCATTTTAAAAACAATAGGTTGTTATCAATCACATCTGTTTTATACTGAGAATTCATAATTAAAGTATGAAAAAACCATTGATCAGGCACCAATGAATGTTCAAAATATTTATAAAACCATTCATTTTCATCTAAAAATCGGATAATGTATTGCGCAACTTCATAGGGCACTGTGAACCACTGTGAGCCTTTATATAATGAGTATTCCTCGGGTAATTTGTTTGGATTAGGGAAGATATTTATCCCCTTACGATATAAGCCTAGGACAATACTTCGAAAAACCCTGGCAGGGTGAAAACTAGCATAGCGTTTTCGGATAAATTTAGGCCAAGATATCTCCATTAAACCCGAATTAAATCTGCCTACATTTCCTAACGTCATAAATATTTTTCCTTTGTTATTGATTAGGAAATCTTTGAAACCCGCTTTCACCAGTAAATCCTGCCCGCTTCTTAAGCAAACAAAATCATACTCCTTCTCGGAAGCTACTACTTCTCTCAACAATCGAATAGTGGAATCGACCTGACTTATATCTCCCCATTCACAAATGCCGCATTGTTGTAAAACCTTCACAAATGGACTTTTCGCTATTCTTTCCTTTAAATTCTGATAATTTCTTTTATCAATATGAACAAATACATCTGCTTGTTTTTCTGAAATTAACTGCTTAATAAATTTATTTACTTGGTCTGGGTTTTGGTGAATCTGTAAAATATATGCAGTTCGCAAAGAAGAATTCAATTTCATTCACCTCTTTCAAATAATTTCTTTGGTTCCTTAAAACGAACATATTTGTAAAAAAAAATTTCTTTCCTTATTGGAGTAGAATTTTTCAAAGCGGCCAATTTTTTAAAGCATCCAATAACGGTCCAAAATTATCGATTAATGCTAGGTTCATATCCTCATCATTAGTTTTAGTATTAAAGAGCGAATTAATATTCCCCAATATTTTCTGTTCATCAAAGATTTCAACAAAAATAATATAATTTAGATTAGCCAGCCACTTCTTATAAGTACTGGCGATTTTATGATTTGTATTCGGTAACACGACACAAGGTGTTTTCGTAATCGCGCAAAAAATCATCCCATGTAACCGATCCGTGACAACAACCTTTGACTTTTTAAAGGCAGTCCAAATATTTTCTAATGCTTGTTCCTCACAGTCTTTTGGGAATTCCCCAATATGAGTGTCATAATAATGAACATTTGGATATAGTTGTTTAATTGATAATAAAAGGCTTTCTTTTAGCTTATTTGATATTTTTTGCTCCTGATCGTTCCTTAAACACAGGATGACTCCATCCCGATTTAATTTTGGCTCGATTAAATTAAGGGATAAGACAATGTCAGGGACTAAATAGACATGATTATCACTAAAGCTTTCTTTCATCATTTCATAGGACTCCGGCTCCCTTGCAAAGAGGTGCAAATTTTTATGTTTAGCGTATACCTTGATACTTTTGTTTAAAGATTTATCTCCTTTAAAATCCATTGTTTGAGGGAATGAGATAATTTTATTCTTTGGGAAAAGCTTAATGATCTGGCGTCTACGAACCTCCAGCCCCTCGTATACGTCGCCCATATTTCCGCCGCCAATTGTGGTAATAATATCTTTTGGGTTTATTGATTTCTTTAGTCCAGAAAGCATTCCAAAATCATTAGCATATACCGTTATCATTTTATAATTTGGAAAATGCTCCATTAAAAACTTTTTTTGTGCATAAGTAATTGAAATATCACCTAGGTTCCCGTAATTTGCAGCAATGGTCACTATTATTTTTAACTCATTTTTTGAGATTTGAGGATATCTACTTTTTTTGGACAATAAAAACTTAAGTTTTAACTTCCACTCAATTGGTATTATATTTGTATATTTTGAGGCCCCTATTTTATTTAATATTTTTATCATTCCGATTCGACTCCGTAGATTTATAGACTCATATCCGCTCAAATTTCTAATTTCTTTGCTTAATTTCTTCTCATTTTTTTAAATCTGTCATTGTGCAGCCATTTATCAACCAATATAAGCTTTTGAGGAATTTTGTATCCAGGTAATTTATCTTTACAAAACTGCCGTAATCGGATTCGGAAATCCTTAATTGTTTCCGTTGTTGATAGCTTTACAAATGCTTTGACCATTTGGCCGGTAATAGGGTTAGATTCACCGCAAACTGCCACCTCTGCTACACCCTCCATTGATTGAATGATACTCTCCACTTCAGCAGGATATACCTTTTCCCCACCAACATTAATGACCTCCGAAGTCCGGCCAAGAATTTTAATGTAATCCCCGTCGACCTCTACTTCATCCTGAGTCATGAACCAGCTATCTTCTGTATAGGGTGATGGTGCATTGAGATAGCCCAGCATGGCTGATTGAGCCTTTATTTCCAGCATTCCATTTCTCACCCGCGTTTGAAATTCCTCTCCGCCAACCTTCACCCAAAGCGAATCGGATGATTTTGATTTTGAACGCAGGATCCCTACTTCAGATAGGCCGTAAGTCTGTAACAGACGTATATGCGGAAATAACGAGTGGAATTTCTTCAGTGTTGTTTCTGGCATTACTTCCGTTCCATAGGTGACTAACTCAAGACTTTCTAAATTATATCCAGCATAGGCTTCACTTAGCATCATAAGATTAAGAAATGTTGGTGATGTTGGGAGAGTCTGTACTTGATAATTATCGATTGCTGAGCAGACAGACGCCGGTGATCGGTCTTGAACTGTAATAAGACAGCCGCCATTTGCAAATGTATAAAACATTGTGTTCAGGCCGCCGATATGATCGAAAAGTAAAAAGGCAATCGTCCGCTTAGCATGCCTTGCTCTTTTAAACTTTTCTAATAATGGCACGAAATCGTGAACGGCTGCCTTACTCTTACCCGTGGATCCTGAAGAAAAGAGAATGACTCCAGGGTGTCCAATTTGACGGAGCTTGGCATAGATTTCATGCGTAGCTTTCCTATTCTGTTTAATAATTGAGATATGGTCATCAAGATTTAAGGAAATTAGATATTCTGCTTCTGCAATCATACAAAACTCTTCTTTCTTTTCCTTCACCTCTTTACTTAACAAGGCGATAATACATTCTGATTCAATCAAGGCTAACAAGAAGGCCACAGCTGCTGGGGAAAAATCTGCTTCGAATGCAACAACACTTCCGTCAGGAAGATTCTCTTCCGCCAATTTCAATTTCCAGTTTTCAAAAAGATCTAGCATTCTACCGTAGGAATAGGCTTCATTATGCCAAATAAGCGCTTCTTTATTGAAATTTTGCTTAAACTGTTCCAGCATAAAATCGATAAACATTTAAACCCCTCCTAGAAAAAGAGTTTGCCCTGTAATAAATGAACTTTTCTCCTGTAGATAAAAATCAATTACATTTGCGACATCCTCTGCAGTTCCATACCTTTTTATTGCCTGCCTATCGATAATTGCAGCTAACTTTTCCTTTGGAACCGCACGAATTAAGTCTGTTTCAATGGGAGTGGGACCTATCGAATTCACTGTAATTCCGTAAGCAGCTAACTCTTTGGCAATGACTTCGGTAAATGAGATAACGGCAGCCTTTGATGCTGCATAAACTGATTCCCCCTCAAGCTTCAAAGGAGCAGCTACCGTGGTGAAATTAACAATCCTTCCATAACCATGTTTCTGCATAAGCTTTGAGGCTTCTCTACAAAAGAGAAAAGTACCAATCACATTAGTATTCAATATCTTGTTTACAGTCGAGAGCGGCGTCAGTATAAAGTGATTCATCGATGCTATACCGGCATTATTAATCAGATGATCTAGTCTTCCATGCTTTTTCCTAATGGATGAAAATAGCGACTTTACGCCATCTTCATCAGAGACATCTACCTGAAAGTGCTCATACCCTTCGAGACTCCAATCCGGTTTGTTTCTACTGCAGCCAATCACAAAATGTCCCTGACGTATATAATATTGGGCTAAATATTTCCCGATGCCCTTTCGAGTGCCGGTTATTAAGGTTATCGGTCTGTCCACACTGGCATCTCCTCTTCAATTAATCTAGAAATATAATCAACTAGTAGACCCGCCTTTAAAAATGGACTTGTTTTTTGAGACATGGCCTTCTCATCTGCCAAAATGAAGGATATCGCAAGCTCATCTTCGAGCGCCTGTTCAACCATGACAATTAATGAAACTAATCCTAATGAATCTAGTACTCCTTCTTTTCCAAACAATGGAGCAGCTTCACCTAATTCAATCGGGATTTTCTGTTCGTAAGTAATATTAAATTCTTCAATTGCAGATAGCACAATATTGGAGATCTTTTCACGCATATAATATCCTCTTTCCTTAAAAGGCTTAAACTTCAATTGGATCTAATATAAGAGTTGAAGAAAGACTAAGTGAACAGGATGCCCATGATAATCCCACACCAAACCCGCAGCAAATCACCTTTTGCAGTTGATTACCTTCAGTTAATACCCGGTGTTTGAGGGATAACATCAAAGGGATTGACGCTGGTCCAGTATTGCCAACATTTGCTACGGCAATCGGGACAGAATTCAGCGGAAGCTTCATTTTCTTACGTAAATACTCAAGCATAAATTTGTTGGCTTGGTGGAAGGCAAACGTACCTACTTCGTCTTTTCTCCACCCTGTTTCATGAAGGAGCTCATCAATCATCGGAGGAATTTCTCTCAGAGCAAAGGACATGATTTCCATTCCATTCATTCGCAAGGTTTCTTCATTACGGATATTCCCATCCTCCAATTCAATTGGAACTGATGTCTCATCACTGTGCGGCTTTCTAGACCCACCTGCCGGAATGATTAAGTTTTCAGCTCCAGAACCATCAGTCCTTAAGATAAAATGTGAGATTGATTCACCTTTTTCAACAAGCGCTGCGCTGCCTCCATCTCCAAATACCATCCGAACAGACCTGTCTTTCGGGTGAACCATTCTTGTTGAAGTATCACCGGAACAAACTAGAACTCTTTCATACCCAGCAGCTTCAATCATCATTGCAGCTTGGTATAGGCCATAGACAAAGCCTGAACAGCCATAATTAATATCAAAGGCAGCTGCAGTTGTCGGGAGCCCAAGCCTATGCTGCAGTAAAACACTGGTTGCAGGCATTTTATAATCCGGTGTTTGGGAAACAAATACAATCCCATCAATGGTTGCCGGGTCAATTCTAAGTTTTCCCAGTAATCCTTCAGCTGCAGCTAGACATAAATCCGATGTACATTGATCAACCCTGGCAACCCTGACCTGTTCAATCCCTGTACTGGCTATTATCCTTTTTACCTCTTCTGTTCCGTATAAGGAAGATAATGAGGTTAAATCAACAGAGTCAGAGGGAATGGCGCTGGCGATACCGCTAATAACTGATTTAGTAAACTTCGACTTCAATTTGATCACCCATCTCTGCTAACTTTAGTTATTCTATATAATGTACTTTATCATCATTTTCGTTCCTTTTAAAGAACGAAGTTGCATAATTATTAGTCTTTTAAGATAAAATTTAACTCATAGATAGGATCATCGACAAAAAGCTTAGCTTGAGCGAAGATTGATTTTAAATCTTGTCTACTTAAAGAGGTCTTAAGTAATTTTTTTATTAACGATTTTTTATTTAAAGAAATCATGCCTGTCTTAATCTCATTAAAGTCATTTTCATTACTTTGATGGTTGATCGCTAGTTCCATAAAGTTAACCCCAGCATAGGTGGAATGCAGCATACTTCCCCAAACCCTTGGATTGCATTCTAATACAAAAATGGTTCCTTCTAGTTCATTACATCTTAAATCAAAGTGGATGATCCCGGAAAAATGAAGAGCTTTAACAATTTCTTCACCAATATTTAAAACTTCTTTATTATGCTCAAATACTAAACCCCTGTCTGTTCTTCTATTTATGATCCATGCTTTTATATTTCCATTTAAACCAAAAATACCTAAGTTGATATCGTAACCTGGAATATATTCTTGAATTACCAGCGGGATAGAGGTTTCACCTGTTACCTTATTTAATTCATTCAAATCGTCTGACTTTAATACGTTTTTTGAGTTTTCACTATCCAGTGGTTTGGTTATTATTGGGAAATGTAAACTTTTTATATTTTCCATATCTAAAGGGTCTAATAATACTGTCTTCGGTGTTGGAATATTGTGTTCTCGTAAGAATTGGTAAAAGTCCCATTTATTATTTAGCATTGAAAGTGTATGATAATCCGAAATAGGGTAATGATTTTTATAGTTTTTACAGTCCGTTGCATATTTACTGATATATAAAGTTGAGCGAATCCCAGTGGGAATGACGTAATTAAGGTCATTTTCACATATAAGTGTTTTGATAATCTTATTGATATTTTGACAATCAATATGTAAATCCCGTTCTTCTATTTCATAAACAGATTTACATAACTTGGATAATGAAACTGATTGAATTAATTCTTTGGTCCCAATAAATGAAAACTTAATTTTACTATTTAATAGACTTCTAATCACACATCTTGTTAAACCTTTGTGGCAGCCTACGATTATTACATTCATATTAACCTCCCAAAGCTGATTTTCAACTTTAGATAAATAAACGTAAAATATTCCCCACCTTTAAATAGGCGGGGAAAAAATATAAAGATCGTTTATTTTAAATCTTGCTCTAACACAGTTACTAATTTTTGGGATAGCATTTCCCAGTTAAAGTTTTTTTCTAAATAACGTTTCCCGTTCGCCCCCAATTTCTCACAGAGGGATTTATTTAAACTAAGGGAATCTAAGGATTCAGCCATTTCAACTGGGTTTTGCGCCCACACTATACTTCCAAAGTCATCCAGATCCCCAACCTTCATCGTGCTATTTACAACAATTGGAAGCTCCGCTGCCGTATAGTCATACATTTTATTAAAGCTCATTCCCCATTTATAAAGTTCTGCATTGTGCATCGATAGCAGGCCGACATCACAGCTTTCTAATAATTTCGGAATATACTCTTTCGCAACTGAAGGAAAAAAGATTACGTTCTCCAGCTTTTCCTCCTCTTTGAACTTTATTAATCTCTCTTTCTCCGGTCCTTTTCCAAAGAATAATAAACATACTTTACTATTATTTTCTTTCAACTCCTTAGCCGTTAACAGCAGTGGCTTTAGATTATCTGACATTCCATGGGACCCAATATAAATGGCTTTAAAGTGATCTTTTAACTTACTATTTATGAATTCATCCAAATCATTTGGGAGTTCCTTTGCATTATCAAACCGCTTAATATCAACGCCATTTGGCAGGACTAAGACCTTCTCTTTGCTTATACCCTTGCCTTCGATATAATTTACAGCATTCTTAAAGAGAATAATGATTCTATCTGACTTTTTGTACAAAAAGATTTCTAACCAACTTAATAATTTGACGATTGGATTCCGTTTTGAAACTTTCCCTAAATCGATTAATGTTTGCGGCCACAAATCCCTTTCTTCAAAATAGAACTTACTTCCTTTCATTTTTGAAATTATATAACCTAGTAAAGCCGCAGGCGGATGCATTAATGAGCCGATTATTACATCTGGTTTCTCCTTCGTTTTTATGGCGGTTAGAAAGGCTCGAAATGTATAGCCTAATATATTCCATACCCTTTTAAAATCATTCTTTTTATACTGACATGTTTTGATCCATACAAATTCAATATCATCAATTGATTCTATTCTTACTTTTTCTTTAGGATTTATAATATTTGTATCGGCAGCTCCATGATGTTCAAATGATGAGGCAAATATTTTGACATTGTAATTTTTACTAACTAGTTCTTTTGCTAAATCAAAATGGCGGGTCCCTCCACTTGATTTTGGAGTAATGGCATAATGATTAAATATCCATATATTCAACGTTACTAACCTCCTTATTAAATAAATAATCAAGTGAAGTTAAGCCGGGCATGAAATCATTATATTTTTGGGGATAGATGACTTCTTGAAATTCATGGTATTCAATCTTTATATTTTCTGCTTTAAACATGGTTTCATCTAAATACTTTTTACCACTTGGTCCTGATAAATAGACTGTTCCACCCACTTCTTTTACAAGATTCACTAACAAACGGGAACTATTTCCTTCTATATTTAATAAGGAGGCATTTAAGGTATTGACTTTTAAATCCAGCATACTTTGAATCACCTGAATCCCTTTAGTGGTAAAATCAACCAGTAACGCATTTTCTTCTTTGTATAATTCCTTTATTCGATTAAATAAGCTATCAAAGTTTATGGCGCCGCTATACAAAGATTCAATGGTACTAAGATGTTTTTTCTTCCAATCATTTTGATGATTCATTTCCACATTATTTGTCATTTGAAAGGCTCTGCCTTTTGTTTTCACGGGCACTGTTAACCATTGAGGACCATTTGGGCCTTTAACCTTCACTCTATTTTGAAATCCGCCTTTTGTAAATTGGACGTTATCAAGAAAGATAAACATATCTGATTTGGCCATTTTATCAAAATAGCCTAACCACGGGAAAAGGTTAGGCTGATGAATTGAAACAATCACTTTATTCTCTCCTTCAATGCTATAAATTTATCCGCAATACTTCGAACGCCTCTGCCCATTCTTTATTAATCTGTGTCCCTCTCACTCTTGCAAGTCCCTCAATAAACTCCTTAGTAAAATATGGCCTGTGTAATTCAATCTGAGAGGTATAGGATTGCAGTGCCTCCCATTTACTAACAATATGATGATAATTTAACTCCATAAACGCCTGAGTAGAAAAGGTAATATGATTCCATGGAAGCTCATACCCCAAGATCGACAGGTTCTTAAATGCCCTAATTCCTTCTGAATAGATGACTTGATGATCTTGATGAACGTCTTTTCCGGACGGCAGGAAAACAAGATCCGGGTTAATTTTGTTTTTAAGTTTTATTAAATCTTCTAAAATATCCTGTCTGTAATAGGATAATTTTCTAACTTGATAGTTATAGACAAATAAACATTGCTTTGGAATTTTCATTATTTCCATTGCATGATAGAATTCTTTCTCTAATAAATTGTTAGGTGCTCCTTTTGGTACTGATTCCTCAGCAGTGGAAAAGACGGCAATAAAAACCTCGGATCCTTCATCTAATAATTTAGCAATCGTCCCACCGCAGCCTAATTCTGCATCATCCGTATGCGGCGCTAGTACTAAAATTCTTTTATATTTCAAAACAATCATCCCTTATCATTTACATTCATTAGCAAAAGCTTTTATAGATAGATATCAACTTGCTGCTTTCAGCTTCCCAATTATAGTCTGTTTCCACTGCTCTTCGGCCATTATTCCCCATTCTTTCCGCTATTTCCGGGTTCTCAAGCAGATAATTTATGGCGGCAGCAATGGCTTCGTGGTCCTCTGGATTTACACAAATACCACATTCGTTTTTCTCAATAATTTCCCGCCAGAGCGGAAAGTCTGAGCATATGACGGGAATGCCGGAAGACATGTATTCAAACATTTTATTAGGCTGTGCGTTAATATGATTAGGCTCTGGTAAAAACGTTACTAACCCTGCTGCTGACTTAGAAAGGAGGTTTTTCAATTCGTTTCTGTTTAATATTCCTAGATAATGGACGTTTTCTTGCTTATCCATTTTCTCCTTATTTTCTGAACTAATTGGACCGGCAAATTCTATTGCACCGTTAACCAAATTTGCCGCATGAAGCAGCTGATTTACTCCCCTCATTTCCGCTATTACGCCGATATAGCAAACCGAATTGGCCTTTTTGACAGTCCCTTCAGTTTGCGCGTCCAACAATTCATTTATTAATGGATAGTTATTAATATTAACTGTATTAAGATTGGCCTTCTTAAATCGTTTTGTAATAAACGGTGTTGCCGTTGACAGAAAATCAAATTTCTTTGAACTGGTATTTTCAAAGACTTCAAAAGCATATGCTACTGGTTTTCGAATCGCTGCAGAAATCCAATGCTTCGACAATATCGCTCTTGGCACGTCCTCATGAATATCATAAATTACTTTCTTCCCAAGCCGTTTTAATTTCAAGCCAATGGGAATAAGTTCAGGGTCATGAAAATGATAGACATCTGCATCAATTGCTAACCCCTTCTTGTAAACTTGGTTAACCGTCTTCGTCATTCTTTTAAAACGGCTGTCATCCCCTCTCATGACCCCATGCAATTGGACACCATCAACCTTAAAATCACCTGTATCCGGAACAACATAATGCACCTCGAAACCAGCTTGAACTAATGAACGGCATTCCTTGATAAAAATCCTTGTATCATTATGGTCATGTACGGATGTTAAATGGCAAATTTTCATTGGAACTCCCTCAAATTATTTTGATTTTCTACAATGACCTTTTGTTTAAAATTCGTCATAACAAAAGTCGATACACCAAGAAAGGCAAAATAATATCTATTTTCATTGATATCACCACTAATAAGTGAATTAATAAAATAAAAGATTAGGATAGAAGTCAGCATTAAGGAGAAAAAGGAAAAGGTTTTGTTTGCAGCATGTAAGTCCCTAATAATATACACGTGCAAAAATAAAAATAAGATAATCCCAATTAACCCCAGTTCAGAACCTAGTTCTAACATGATATTATGGGGATAATTCTTAATGTCCATGCCATCATGTAATAGTGGCCACGATCCTATTCCGTTTCCAAATAGCAAGTTTTCCTTCCAATATAATAAACTTTGGTTATAATACTCTAAACGGGTTGCCGCAGAAGCCCCCATCCCTTGCTCTTGAAAGATAACCATTATTCTTAAGAGGGCAGTGGGTAAATTATTAGTAAAATAAAGAAAACCAATATACAACATTCCAATGAAACTGGCAGCGGCTACATAAATAACACTAATATGGAGTTTAAATGTCCTATTCCTGATAAAACATCCATAAAAAAGGATAGGAAATAGCGAAAAGATAAATGCCAAAAGCGGTCCTCTCGCTCCGGCATTCAGAATATTAAAGAGCATAAATAATAACAGAAAGGCTAAAAAAAGTTTTGGCACTTTTTTCTTCTTTAAAAATAGCAAAATATACGTTACAATAATTGCCGCCAACCCCAAAACCCGGCTAAATTCAATATAATTCCCGCCTAAAACATTTGTAAATTCCCCCTTATTAACGTTGACAAAAATTCCTTCCACTGACATCCAAGTTCCAAATAAAACACATAAAAATAAGAATCTTTTCAATCTCTCCAACGTACTTGAAATAATTATTGTAGTTGCTGCGATTGTCCAGGATAAAATAGTGCATACAAAAAAAACCTTTTCATGGGCATAAATAGTACCTGGAGTCCACAATAGTGTGAGCAGTACATAGCCCGCAAAAACGCTAAATAGAAGAATAAACTTGAGATCCTTAACATTTACTTTCAGTTTTTCCTTCCAGATAAAAATATATAATCCGCTTAAAATGCTCAATCCAAAAAAGAATAAAGTAAAATCAATCGGAAACCATGCAAGTTTTGGATTCGCCTTATAACTTCCTGCAAATAAAAATAAGGTAAAACACATTTCAAAACTCAATAGGCCATTTATTATTCGTCTCAAAACATTTAGATTTAGATTTAGCATCAATGGTCTCCAAACCTCAAATAAATGAATTTTTTATCCGCTAAACGTAAATTTAGTTCCATTTTGCATTAGCCATTCTTTAATTCTGTTAAAATATGTGTATACACTGAATCGTGTTTTTTCCAATGTTCTATATTAAAGCTGGAGTTATGCCAAAGGTAAACAAACTTACCTTTATACTTTTTGGTAATTTCTAACAGCTTTATCGTTGCCGCTTCCATTTGTTTTGGGGATAAATCCTGGAATCCAAAAAGTGTTCCATCCATTACAATCAGTGGAAACTCCTTAATAGTCAGTTTCTTTCTCTCGATAATATCAAAAACGGTATACTCATAGCATGTTCCACAACGAAAACCTTCCCGTTCCGGATAACCTAACGTACAATCCATTTCCATTCCATTACTGTCCCAAATATTCCATGTTACCGGCACTTCAAACCTAAGATAATGTTGGCGGCCTTCTTTCACACTAATTCCAAGCGCTTCTTCTAACCGCTCTTTTTCTTTCTCCCACTGCAATGGATCATTGTAGGCATTAAAGCTTGGATGAAAACCAATGATGTGACCTCTTTCTTTAACCTTCTTTATAATATTTAATGCAGCAGACTCATCTACTTGGTAATTATTATCAAATTGAGTGCTACCGCCGCTCATGAAATAAAAACGTGATTTAATGCCAGCACTCTCAGATAGATTCATAATGTAGTCGAAGGTATCATACGGGTCGTTCTGTTTCCCTAATTTAATTCGTGTCAGATCTACAATATTCCGTAAAAACAAAGCTACATTCCGTCTTTTTAGGATATCCGCTCCTAAAACTTGAACATGACGTAAGGGTCCTTTCCAATAGGAGATGTGATCGACATCATGGGTAAGAATGATTTCAAATTCCCGTTCTTTTCTCACCTGTTCAATCCCAAGATATACAAGCATATTCCACAGCATTTCCACGTACTCGTTCACAATAGGACGTTCTAAAAAGGCATTTTTGTATGCCGCACTCGCTTTCGCTGGAAACCGATTATGTATGTCTCTTTCTTTATTTACATACTCTTCCCAACGTGTGAGCATAAAAAAAGCAGACCCGAAAATATCGATTCCACATGTTATCTCCTCGGACATTACCGCTATTTCATCATTTCCATAAATAATCGGAATATCATCCTCTACACTAAATGGATTCATTCCCCGGCCTATTTTGGCGGGAATGTTTTCTGGCTTTAAATAATCCTCCCCCGCTTGATAACTAAAAAATGAATCCCGAATGATTAGGATAGATTTATTTTCTAAGACAATTTTATAATCCACCCCTTCATAGTCATAAATTTCATAAGCAATTCCTAAATATTCACCAAATAAAATATCAATGATATAAGTCCGCTCAGGCAAAAAATTTCTAGGTAGATAAATAGTAATCATTTCAAAACCTCTTTCAAGCCATTACGAATTTTTAATAAAATTGAATTTGTTTTTGAGATATTGAAATAAGGTTTTTGTTCTCCGCCAAAGGAACTAAAGAAATGCTCAATTGGCTGAACCATACTTCCTTCAAAGTCGAACTTGTCCGTGACGGTAGAAGCAAACTTAATGGCTTCCCACATTAGCAACGAGGTAGCTCCGCTAGTTCTAAGGATCGGATCTCCTCCCCCCATTAGATAAAAAGCACTTTGCGAATCCCAAATCAGATAGATTGCACCATGAACATGATTATTTTCATCGGAAGCAAAAAATATTTTGCGGCAATTCTCTTTTGCACAAGCAGCATCAATTTTCTTTACGAATTCTAAATCGTAGGGCATCTGTCGATTTTGCCGGTCAAAGGTTTTTTTATTTATGATAAAAAAATCTTCAACTGAGTCACTGGTATATATTGTGACCTTTTTTTCTGCCTTCCTTATTTCCCTTCTGATATTTTCCTTAAATCTAGAGAACAGCTGCTGTTGATCTTTAATATTTTCTAATACGTACGTATAACGGATCGTTTGGCTAAATCCCTGCCAATAAAACGGCAGCCAGTTGGTAAAAGAATAATGAAAATTTTGATTAAAGGCCGCAACAGATGGTAATTTATTAATTACTTCTTTGCATACCTCCCTTTCAAAAGCTAGTTTATTTACGTATTTTTGCCCTTCAGGATAGTTCATCCACACTCCCGCTGTTTGCGTTAATAACGGCATAGAAATATAACGAATAAACGATCTTTTCTTCAACACATAAGGCAGACTGGCAACTATCTTGCCGCCTTTTTCAACTAAAACAACATCCCAATTCTCTTCTCCCGCCACAGCATCAAGCCACCAATCTTTTGAAAATATCGGGATTGATGGTTCAGCCTTGCAAAGCGCCCTATATTTCTCTTTATTATCCACAAAAAATTCAACACCTTCTCCCCCCCTTTGCCAGCCCTTTTTAAGGAGGTACACTTTCTTTTAATTGTTTTATCCCTCAAGTTTTTCAGGATTAGGTTTACCATTAACGGCGAAACGATATGTCATAAATCCATCTATGATATACATAATGCTGTAGGCAATTGTAAATAGGATGATACTAGCCTTGATGGAATTGAACACCTTATAGCCAATAACAAGACTGCTGGTAGTAGAAATAAAGAGTGCAGCTTGCCAAATAATCTCATATTTATTCTTTTCTAATATGATCGATAAAGTACTTAATGGACTAGTAATAAATTGAAAAAACAGCATTGGCATCATTAAACGTGCATATTCTCCGGCAACGGCCCATTCAGCGCCAAACACAAAGGAAAAAAGCCACGGACTAAAAATATACAGTAGCGTAAAGGGAATGATTGCCAGTAAAAATAGCAATTTAAAGGATTTTATATACAGCTTTTTGCAATTCCCGTTTATTTGTATTTCTTCTGCTGCATTTTGTCTAAAAACATCGGTAATAGCCGTTCCGATTAGAGAGACCGGTAAACTTAATACTCTCTGGGTAAGGGTAAAATATCCGACTGTTAGTGCGTTAAAAAAACTTGAAAACAGAATATTTGCCAGATTTCTTGATGAGACGTTTAGTGTGTGTGCAAAAGTAAAGTATTTCGGAAAATTAGCAAATCTCTTTGCTTGCAGTATCATCTCTTTCTTCGATATTTCTTTCATGATCATTTTCTCTTTGTTCAACAGCCTTTTGATAATTAACCACAAGGCAAAAGCTTGCCCAATGATCGTTCCTAAAATAAGTCCTATGCCATTGGTTGCAAAGCCAAAGCTAATATTCGCGGTGCCGATCCCCGCCTGTTGAATGACTTTATTAACGGACATCACTTTATACATTTTCCGTCTGTTAAACCAATAATAGATGATGGCGTAAAATCCCAATATTATTAAGGAAACAGGGATAAAATACAGCCAAATACCCAGTTCATTGACCCCGAATAGATTAGCGAGGTTTTCTCCGCCAATTAAAAAAATAAGGAAAATAAAAATAGAGATACATACATTAATAACAGCGGCTAAAGCGGCTACATTAATCGCTTCACTGTCTTTCTCAGGGATAATGATCGCTAATTCATATCTTCCTGTAGAAAGAACAGACAGAATAGATACGATCGCAGTGTAGACTGCAAAAACACCAAACTCCTTTGGTCCATATATCCGCGTCAGTATCGGAGTAATGGCAACAGGTAAAACCTGTGCAATTGCTGTACCAGTAAATAAAGTAAAGACATTTTTAAAAAAATCATTTTTTAATAGTTTTTTTAACATAGCTTACCTTCTCGCAATCGGCATATTTATAGGTGAAAAAGTACTCTAATAGAATTAGTTTAAAAAAGCCCCAATATCTTTTTACGAATTGGAATCGGCTTCTCAATGTGAAGATGCTGACCAAGGATAAGCAGTTCCGTATTTTCTTGAAAATTGAAGGTATAATTGATTCCGAATGTTTTTGTGATTGCATCATACGCTTCATGAAGTGAGAAACCTCTTGAACTACAATTATGGGCATCGGTTGCGATAAAATGCGCTAAATTATGTTCAATGATTGTTTCCGAAAAGGATTTAACTTTTTTCCCAAAATGACCGATAATACTTCCGGATGTAAGCTGGGTCAAGGCCCCTTCTTGAACCAATTCAAATAATAGATTGTTATCCTCAATAAATCCTCTATTTCTTTCCGGGTGGACAATAATTGGTGTAATCCCTCTCACTAACAGTTCATAAACCATTTCCCGGGTATACGTCGGAACTTCCCCAAATGGAAGCTCTAATAACAAGTATTTACCTTCATTGTCAAGTGTCAGGATTTCATCCCTTTCAAGTGAATGGAATAATTCCCGGTGAATCCTTACTTCCTGCCCTGGATGAACGGTAAGGGGAATATTCTCCTGTAGTAAATGCCTTTTTAACTCAATTGTCCTCTCCAAAATAACACTCTTTGAATTTTCATATTGTTCGTTTAGATGATGTGGTGTTGCAAATAGATGGGAAATTCCTGTTGTTACTGCAGAATTCGCCATATTTAAACACTCAATAAGCTGCGAAGGACCGTCATCAATCCACGGAAGTATATGACAATGTATATCTATCATTCATACAATCTCCCTATACTATTAGTAAAATAGCCTTTAACCGTATTGGCCATAATTATCCTTTTTGCTATCCACTCCATTGACAACGACACCAAGCAATTGAGAGTTGGCTTTTCCTACTAACTCTTTCGCTTTGATCCCTCGATCCTTTTTAGTTTTTCCACTTGCAACCACCATTACAACACCATCACTTTTACTTGCCATAATCTGGGCATCTGTGACCACAAGTAAGGGCGGTGTATCAAAGACGATATACTCATACGCTTCCTTAAGTTCTTTTATAATTAGTTCCATAGTCTTTGAACCTAATAGTTCTGAAGGATTTGGGGGAGTAGGTCCACTAGTTAAAAGGTCTAAATTGGGAACATTTGTCTTCGTGATTGCTGTTTCTATTTCAATTACCTTTGTGAGAATGCTGGTCAGCCCGTCTATATTACTGACGTTAAAGGTAAAATGAACAGATGGTTTCCTTAAATCTGCATCGACAAGCAATACTTGTTTTCCTTGCTGGGCCAGTACAATGGCAAGATTGGCAGCGGTTGTCGTTTTCCCATCACCAGGTTCAGGAGAGGTTACAACTATTGTTTTGATTTCTTTATCTACTGAGGAAAAATGCAAATTGT
The DNA here is from genome assembly GCF_031988165.1 of Neobacillus sp. Taxonomy (NCBI): domain Bacteria; kingdom Bacillati; phylum Bacillota; class Bacilli; order Caryophanales; family Bacillaceae; genus Neobacillus; species Neobacillus sp. Next base: position 215,800 of record NZ_DALZYO010000001.1, on the reverse strand, counting down.
TCCTTATAAGCCGGTACTGCTCGGTTATCGGCGATTTAGGGTTGTATTGTGCAATTAAATTCACAGATCGATTAGCTTTATTTTTCACCTTGCGGGACAATCGTTTCACTTCCAATCTTTTGCATTTTGGAATCTTTTCTTGCCTTTTTCTCTGAATGAGACATTTTCTTAATAGACCCTAGCACCGGCAGTCCAAGGTATGTTTCAACATCGTGATCATCCTTTAGTGTATTATCTAAAAATTCAATCAAGAAGCTCATTACTATTCCAATTATCAAACCAACTACAACCGCGATGGCAATATTCAATATTGGATTTGGTTTAATGGGAACAGGATTTTCCTTTAATTCTGCTTTCGCAAGAATGCTCACGTTATTGACACTCATAATATTTTGGATTTCCGTTTGAAAAACTTCTGAAATGGTGTTAACAATTTCTACTGCGTTTGCAGCATTTGAATCCCTAACCACTAAAGAAAATATTTGCGAATTTTCTTGGCTGTTAACCGTAATACTTTGATTGAGTTCCTCCACCGTTTTTGGAAAATCAAGTTTGTTAACGACTTTACTCAGGATGGCGGGAGTTTTGATGATCACGCTATACGTATTAATCAAATCTACGTTACTTCGCAATAAAGAGTAGTCCAGTTGATTCTCCAGATTTTTCTGATTTACAAGGATTTGCGTTGATGCCTGATAGACAGGTGTCATCACAAAATATGAAATTGAAGCACTTATCAACCCTGCTAATACTGTTATAGAAAAAATTAGCTTCCAGCGTTTTTTTAGAATTGTAAATATATCTAGTAAACTTATTGTTTCCTCCATATTGCCCTCCGGACCACTTTATTCAATTTTGAAACCACAGCAAATTCGCTTTTTCGATAAAAAGATTATCTTACTATTATATTTCACTCAAAGTTTGCTTAATGCAGTCGATTACTCTCATTTGGTCCTGTTGTGTCATATTTGAACCTGAAGGTAAGCAGATTCCATTTCGAAAAAGTTCTTCAGAGATGCTCTTGTTCGTGGAATGCGGATAGTATTGATACTTTTCAAAAAGCGGCTGCATGTGCAGCGGCTTCCATACAGGTCTTGCTTCAATATTCTCGGACTCTAGTAAAGCAAGTAATTCGGATATCGACACGCCCGTTTTTTCCTCATTTATGGTTAACGCCGTCAGCCATCGGTTTGATACCGTGTTATCCAACTCCGGCATAAAGGAAATTTCTGGATAACCTGCTAATTCTTGTTGATAGGTATTAAAGATAGCCCTTCTTACATTGACTCTCTCTTTCAATACCTGTAGCTGGCTTCTTCCTATCCCAGCTAAGATATTGCTCATTCGATAGTTAAACCCAAGCTGGCTGTGCTGATAATGTGGTGCAGGGTCTCTTGCTTGCGTTGCTAAAAACCGTGCTTTACTTAGCGCTTCAATATTATTAGAAATGAGCATTCCCCCGCCAGAAGTAGTAATAATTTTATTGCCATTAAATGAATAGACACCAAATTCACCGAAGGTCCCGCTTGATTTTTCTTTATACCTGGAACCAAGTGATTCTGCTGCATCTTCTATGAGAGGAACCGCATATTTTTTACAAATAGCCACAAGTTCGTCCATCTTGGCAGACTGTCCATACAGATTCACGATAATTACAGCTTTTGGCAATTTATTGACTGAAACCGCTTGCTTAAAGGCTTCTCCCAGTGCTGATGGTGACATATTCCAAGTGTCTGGTTCCGAATCGATGAAGACAGGCTCAGCACCTTGATAGAGGATTGGATTAGCAGTCGCTACAAAGGTAAGACTTGAGCAAAATACAGTATCTCCTTTTTGCACATTTAATAAAGAAAGAGCCAAATGAATGGCCGCAGTTCCTGAACTGACTGCAACGGCTCCACTAGCTCCTACGTAACTTGCAATTTCCTTTTCAAAGGCATCTACATTCGGTCCTATCGGAGCAATCCAATTGGATTCGAACGCCTCGTTGATGTATTTCATCTCAGTTCCACTCATATGTGGCGGAGAAAGAAAAATTCTACTTTTCTTAGCTGTTTGCAACAAATCCTTCACCTCCAATTCATATCATAAATCTAGTAAATTATAAGAATAGGACTGGTTTCACTATTTACAATATATATTCTTGCCTCTCTTTTTCTTGTGCTTCTGTTCCCGTAAATGAGGCCATTGGTTCATCTTCAGCTTGGTTAACGTCTTTTGGGCGAACAACCTTTATTATGGTTAACCCTAAAATTTTCAAATCAAGTAACAGTGTTTGATGATTTACATACCAAACATCAAGTTCGAATTTCGCTTCCCAAGTAATCGAATTTCGCCCATTAACCTGGGCCCATCCCGTAATTCCCGGTTTAACTAGATGTCTCATTGCCTGTTCTTCTGTGTATAATGGAAGATACTCCATTAATAATGGTCTAGGCCCAACCAAGCTTACATCACCTTTTAACACATTAATAAGTTGTGGGAGTTCATCAAGACTATACTTCCTTAAAAAGGAACCAAAGGGAGTCAGTCGGTGAAAATCAGGCAGAAGCTGCCCATTGCTATCCTTCCGTTCATTCATACTTCGGAACTTAAGTAGGTAAAACGGCTGCCCATTCAATCCAGGTCGAAGCTGTTTGAAAATGATTGGAGAGCCAAGTTTATATTTGACCAAAATGACAATGAATAAAATGATTGGGGAAAAAATAGCTAATAATGACAATGAAATAAGAACGTCCAACATTCGCTTCATGCAATTACCTCCCCTTACATTAAGACTGACAATTTTTGTTTCTCCTCTTTATGATTGGCTAGAAATAAAAGGCTTTCCCTAATTTCCTCTTTATTCAGGTTAGAGTAGGTTAAAATAAATTCTTCGATTTCTTGGATAAAAAGTTCGGAGGTTTTGCCAATATAAATTTTTGGATAGATTTGTTCTTCATGTACCTCATCTTCTTTTAATAGTTCTTCGAAAAGCTTCTCCCCAGGTCTTATCCCGGTAAATTCAATTCCGATTTCATCCACAGAATTTCCGGATAATTTGATTAAATTCTTGGCAAGATCAACAATTTTCACCGGTTCTCCCATATCTAACACAAAGATTTCCCCACCCTTGGCAAGGGCCCCAGCCTGGATGACAAGTCTTGAAGCTTCAGGAATCGTCATGAAATAACGGATCATATCAGGATGTGTAACCGTAACAGGACCACCCTTTTCTATTTGCCTTTTAAATAATGGAATAACGCTGCCGCTGCTTCCTAGGACATTGCCAAACCGAACAGCCACAAATTTGGTATTGCTTCTTCTATCCTTTGACTGAATGATCATTTCGGCCAGTCTTTTCGTAGACCCCATGACGCTGGTTGGATTAACAGCTTTATCAGTCGAGATCATCACGAATGTTTTAACTCCATTCAAGCTGGCAGCATTTGCTGCATTGATGGTCCCAATGACATTATTCTTCACTGCCTCTTCAGGATTGTGTTCCATCAGCGGGACGTGCTTATGTGCAGCCGCATGATAGACAACATCCGGCCGATACATTCTCATCACTGCTGCCATTTTTGCAGCATCTTGCAAATTGGCAATTTCCGTTATAAATTCAATCGTTGATTCTCCGAAAGATTCCTTTAGTTCCATTTCAATCGAATATATACTATTCTCACCGTGCCCTAATAGAATCAATTGTTCAGGTGAAAAAATAGCAACCTGACGGCAAATTTCCGATCCAATCGACCCCCCCGCACCGGTTACCAACACTTTTTTTCCGGTAATGTATTTTGATATCGCTGCAATATCCAAATTAATTGGTTCCCTGCCTAAAAGATCCTCCACTTGGACATCACGGAACTGACTAACAGATATCCTTCCTGTTACTAAATCCTCAAGCATCGGGAGGATTTGCGTTTTTGCAGAAGTCTTTGCACATTCTTGAAAAATAATATTTAACTCTTTTCTGCTTAAGGAAGGGATGGCAATGATAATGTTCTCAATGTGCAAGTTTTGAACTTTCTCCACTATGGAGCTTACCCCGCCGAGAACTGGTATACCTAAAATATCTAATTTTTGCTTATGAATGTCATCATCAATAAATCCTACCGGAAGAAGATTGGCCTCTTGACTTTTTATCAGCTGCCTGGCGACCATTGCGCCTGCTGAACCAGCCCCAACAATGAGTGTTCGTTTTTTATTCTGGTTTTTGTTCATAAAGGAATCTCGGTACACTCTCCAGCAAAACCGCGAACCGCCAATTAACAAGATATTAACTGACCACGTTACACCCAGCAGCCTAATGGGAATCTCATGGAGGAGCAGCTGTGCTAGTAATACGGTCAAAAGCATTGAACATGTCACAATTTTAAAGATAATTAATAATTCTCCGACACTAGCATATTCCCAAGCCTTTTTATACAGCCTAAAAGCTAACGAAAACAAATGGTGGCTAATCAAGATGGATAATGTGATGACCATCATTGGAACATTACTGACAAAAGCAGTAGCATCGACCAAGAAACTGCTGATAAAAATGGCTGTTATGACAATACATGAATCTACCAAAAAGAATATAGGCATCCTTTGCCAATAGGTCATTTTCTCACCCCTTTAATTTCTATTCATTTTAAAAGATTAAAAGCTTTGATTATAGCGGCTTTCATAGCCATTATCATCAAAACCATTAATCAATTGGTTTGGGGCATCTAACCCCTCCTCACATCACACTCTTGACGACTAGCGTCTAAGGTTATGAACCCACAGTATGACCGAGTGCCTTCATTGATAGCGGTAAGAAGGCATCACCAAAAGAAAATTTGTATACCCCAATCTTAATTCTTTATAAAGAACAAGTCAATTTATTATTTTTATTACATTTCAATAATAATAATTCCATTCAGTTTATAAAAAGACTGTCTAACCATTGAATTTTAGCGGTTTAATAGGAAATATCATTCCTCTATATATTATTTACGCACTAGGAAAATATATCTGTTAATTAAAATTTATCTTAAGTCAGCAAATTAATTCTTTAAAGAGAACGAATTGTGGTTTATAATATCAGTAATATGACATAGTTGCATAATATTTATTTGAACAATTCGCTGCCGATAGCTACGCAATCTTTTATACATACACATTAAATTTGTTTAAAAGGAGAGGCCTATGATTGGAACACGAATTAAAGAAGTACGAGAGCAAAAGGGATATACCCTTACGGAGCTTGCTGACCTTGCCAATGTCTCTAAATCCTATTTGAGCAATATCGAGCGGAGCCTTAATAAAAATCCTTCCATACATTTTCTAATGAAGATTGCCAAGCCGTTACATGTTTCAATTGAATATTTATTGACTGAAATCGATCATTTGGAATCACAATTGAATGCGAACGGGAAAGAACTTCTGGACAAAGAGTGGAAGAGAATAATCGAAAAGGCTATTATCGATGGTATGAATAAAGAAGATTTTATCGAATATATAAATTTTATTAAATTTAAAAACTGGGAAAAAAACAATAAGTTTGATTAAAACCGATTGACACACCGCCTTCCTTGTAGTAAGTTTTATAAATAATCTAAATAATTGATTTCTTATCAAGAGAGGTTGAGGGAATGGCCCTGCGACGCCTCAGCAACCATCAATGGCTTGTCCATTGAAAAGGTGCTAAGTCCTGCAAATTAGTTTGCTAATTTGTGAGATAAGAAGAATGACGCTTTGGTCGTATTTACAAAAGCCTTCTTCTTATAGAAGGCTTTTTTCTGTTGCAAAAGCGTCGGCACTGCGGTTGGCCATTCTCATCATTAAAGGAGTGTGCAGCATGTACAAAATCGAAACGAAACTGGCGCAAATTGGAAATCGCAGTGAAACTGTGACTGGAACGGTGAATCCCCCGATTTATTTTTCAACAGCCTATCGCCACGCGGGAATTGGGCAATCGACTGGCTTTGACTATATTCGGACTGGAAACCCCACAAGACAAATTCTTGAAAAGGCTATTGCTGATTTAGAACACGGTGAACAAGGATTTGCATGCAGTTCTGGTATGGCGGCCATTTTCACGGTGCTTTCTTTGTTCCAATCTGGTGATGAATGGTTAGTGAGCGAAGATTTATATGGGGGCACCTATCGTTTGTTAGAACAAGGATTTAAGAAGTGGGGATTAAAGACGCAATATGTGAATACATGTTGTCCGGAAGAGGTCGAACGTAGGATTACTCCTTCAACAAAAGCCATCTTTCTAGAGACTCCCACAAATCCCCTGATGCAGCAAGCAGATATTGCCGTAATCTCAGAAATTGCTAAGAGACACGGTGCTTTACTGATTGTTGACAACACATTTTATACTCCGTTATTGCAGCAGCCCATCCCGCTTGGAGCAGATATTGTCATCCATAGCGCGACAAAGTATTTAGGCGGCCATAATGATGTGCTGGCGGGCCTTATCGTTGCCAAGGGAAAAGACATTTGTGAAGGATTAACCCTTCATCATAACGGTGCCGGCGGTGTGTTAAGTCCGTTTGATGCTTGGGTGTTAATGCGCGGAATGAAAACGTTGGCGCTTCGGATGGAACGCCATGAGAAAAATGCAAAGGCGATTGTCGAATACCTTTCCAAACATGAAAGTGTTGCAGATGTTCTCTACCCTGGTAAAGGAGGAATGGTGTCCTTCCGATTGCAAGAAGAAGCATGGGTAAATCCATTCCTTCAAAATATCGCTCTAATTACTTTTGCTGAAAGCCTTGGCGGAACAGAAAGTTTAATTACCTATCCAGCGACGCAAACCCATGCAGATATTCCTGAAGAAATTCGCCTGCAGCAAGGTGTCGACAATTGTTTATTACGTTTTTCAGTTGGAATTGAAGATGCCGGCGATTTAATCCAAGATCTGGATCATGCTTTAGCTAAAATGAAAGAAGGAGTGATTGCCTAATGGCTCGCGTTGAATATAGCTTTCAAACAAAACTCCTTCATAATCAGCACAAAGTCGATCCAACTACGGGGGCTGTAAGTGTAGCAATCCAACATGCTTCTACCTTCCACCAAGCGGATTTCGATCAGTTTGGTAAGTACGATTATGGCCGTAGTTTAAATCCGACAAGGGAAGCACTTGAAGATGTGATTGCGGAACTCGAGGGCGGGTTAAAAGGATTTGCCTTTTCTTCAGGTATGGCCGCGATTTCGACGGCATTCCTTCTGCTTTCTGCAGGAGACCATATTGTCATTACAGAAGATGTTTATGGCGGAACGTTCCGTATGGTTACACAAGTGCTTCCTCGGTTTGGAATTGACCATACATTTGTCGATATGACGGATATAGCCGCTGTAAAGGAAGCGATTCAACCAAATACAAAAGCCTTTTATATGGAGACACCGTCTAACCCATTAATGAAAGTCACGGACATTAGGGCCATTTGCGAGTTAGCGAAGGAAATCGATGCGATAACCTATCTCGATAATACCTTCCTCACCCCTGCCCTACAGAAACCATTAGCGTTAGGGGTCGATGTTGTCCTCCATAGTGCGACTAAATTTCTATCAGGGCATAGTGACGTGGTAGCAGGACTTGCCGTCGTAAAGGACGAAGAGTTGGCGAAACGATTAGGATTTTTGCAAAATGGGTTCGGTGCCATCCTTGGGGTTCAAGATGCATGGCTCGTCTTAAGAGGGCTAAAGACGCTTCACGTTCGCTTGGAGCAATCGCAAAAATCAGCTTTAAAACTAGCAGAATTTTTAGATGCTCATCCGCTTGTAGAAAAAGTATATTATCCAGGCCTTGTCAGTCATCCACAATATCAAATTCAGAAAGATCAGGCTGGTGGTCCGGGAGCTGTCCTATCCTTTGAATTGGCTGACGAAGATGCGCTTCGAACTTTTCTTGCTAACTTAAAAATACCTGTCTTTGCTGTCAGCCTTGGTGCGGTTGAGTCGATCTTATCGTATCCGGCTAAAATGTCCCATGCTGCCATGCCACAGGCGGAAAGAGAGAAACGTGGAATAAAAAATAGTCTGTTGCGCTTATCCGTTGGCTTGGAAAATTCGGATGATTTGATGAAGGATTTTTCCCAGGCCCTCGAGCAAATCAACCAGAAACGATTAGTGTTTGAACGGGGAGAATGACAATGAGCTTTTTAGAAAAATTAAACAATCAAATCTTAATTGCCGATGGAGCCATGGGTACTCTCCTTTATTCATATGGAACAGATTGCTGTTTTGAGGAGCTAAATCTATCTCAGCCAGAGCAAATCCAAAATATTCATAAAGCCTATATTGATGCCGGCGCGGATGTCATTCAAACAAATACCTATGCAGGAAATTATCTCAAGCTCCAACGTTATGGACTTGAAGACTCGGTGAAGGAAATAAACAGCGCTGCCGTCCGCAATGCCAAACATGTAGCACAAAATAATGCATATGTGCTTGGAACGATTGGAGGTAATCGGGGGATTAAGCCTGATTCCATTTCAATCGAAGAATTAAAGCGCAGCTTCCGCGAACAATTATATTGTCTATTACTTGAAGGGGTAGATGGCCTACTACTGGAGACCTTTTACGACCTAGAAGAGCTTGAAATCATTCTTACTATTGCGAGGAAGGAAACGAAGCTTCCAATAATTGCACAGCTATCCCATCAGGAGCCGGGAATTTTACAAAATCAAACACCAGTTAATGAGGCTTTAAAGAGACTTGAGGGTCTTGGTGCCGATGTCATTGGGCTTAATTGCCGGCTCGGGCCACATCATATGCTCGTAACGCTCGAACAGATTGAACTTCCGAAGCATGCCTTTCTATCTGCCTATCCGAACGCCAGTCTGCCCACCTATACGGACGGGAAGTTTCATTATGAGGGTGACGCCGATTATTTTCGCCAGTCCGCTCGTGCATTCCGAAATGAAGGGGTTCGTCTTCTTGGCGGCTGCTGTGGCACCACTCCGGCACATATTAAAGCCTTTGCAGCCGAATTAAAGAATAGTGTCCCTGTTACGGAAAAGGTTGTAAAATTGAAACCAAAGAAAGTTATCGTTGAATCTGCTGTTAAAAGGGAGTACATCCCTCTTCAGGAAGTCGTCAAAGAAAGACCTTCGGTGATCGTCGAATTAGATCCTCCTAGAAAGCTGGATACGACAAAGTTTTTCGAAGGGGCTAAAGCATTAAAAGAAGCGGGAATTGATTCTTTAACACTCGCGGATAATTCGCTTGCGACAGTAAGGATTTCAAACGAATCATTAGGGTACTTGGTTAAAACAGAATTAGGGCTGCGCCCGCTCATTCATATTTCCTGCCGAGACCGAAATATCATTGGCCTGCAATCCCATTTAATGGGACTTCACACTCTTGGCTTGAATGATGTTCTAGCAATAACCGGTGATCCGGCAAGAGTTGGCGATTTCCCAGGTGCATCGTCCGTTTATGATGTCTCCTCGTTTGAGCTAATTCAAATGATAAAGCAGTTAAATGAAGGGCTTTCTTTTTCTGGAAAGGATTTAGGACAAAAAACGGCTTTCAGCATCGCAGCAGCCTTTAACCCGAATGTTCGCTCACTCGAAAAAACGGTGAAGCGGCTGGAGAAAAAAATCCACTTGGGTGCTGATTACTTTATCTCCCAGCCAGTTTTTTCAGAGGAAAAATTAATTGAAATCTATGAAAATACGAAACATCTTCATGCACCTATCTATATTGGCCTAATGCCGCTAATAAGCAGTAAGAATGCTGAATTCCTTCATAATGAAGTGCCTGGCATCAAAATTGCGGATTCCATACGCGACCAGATGGCAAAGCTACATGATAACCCGCTTCAAGCGGCTAAGGAAGGCATTGAAATTACTAAGTCCCTCATTGATGCAGCATTAGAATTATTTAACGGAATTTATTTAATCACTCCATTTTTACGTTATGAATTAACTACCGAGCTAGCCCTTTATGCAAGACAGCGTGCTAGTGAATTAAGGGGGCACAGCTATGTCGAAAACATCATTTCCTGATCAACTAAAAAAACGCATCCTCATCATGGACGGTGCCATGGGAACGATGCTGCAAAGAGCTGAGCTTACAGCAGAGGATTTTGGCGGTGAGCAGTATGATGGCTGTAATGAATACCTGAATTTAACTGCCCCCTCTGTTATTGCCAATATTCACCGCGAATATTTACATGCCGGTGCTGACATTATCGAAACCAATACATTCGGGGCAACGAGCCTTGTCCTCGATGAATATGAACTGGGATTTAAAGCCTATGAAATCAATAAAATTGCCGCCATGCTTGCTGTCAAAGAAGCGATGAAGGCCTCCACTGATGATTGGCCCCGTTATGTCGCAGGCTCAATGGGGCCGACAACGAAAACATTAAGTGTCACCGGTGGAACCACCTTTGATGCCCTTGCTTCCTCATATGAGGAACAGGCAATTGGCTTGATTGACGGCGGAGTGGATCTGCTCCTCCTTGAAACAAGCCAGGATATGCTAAATGTCAAAGCTGGAAATGTTGGAATTCAAAACGCTTTTAAAAAAACAGGAAAAACACTACCGTTGTTTATTTCAGGGACGATTGAGCCAATGGGGACAACGCTTGCCGGCCAATCGATTGAATCGTTTTATATTTCGGTCGAGCATATGAATCCTGTTGCTGTGGGCCTTAATTGTGCAACTGGCCCAGAATTTATGCAGGACCATGTCCGCTCACTCGCCAATCTCGCCTCTACTGCTGTCAGCTGTTATCCGAATGCAGGGTTGCCTGATGAGGAAGGCCATTATCATGAGACACCAGAAACGTTGGCGAAAAAGCTTTCTGATTTTGCCGCTCACGGCTGGCTTAATATTGTTGGTGGCTGTTGTGGTACGACGCCTGAACACATAAGGGCGTTAGCAGTAGCGATGAAAGATTTTCAACCAAGAGAAGTCAAACCATCTCCTCTTCATATGGTTTCTGGGATTGAACCTTTTATTTACGACGATCCCACGCTCCGACCGATAATGGTTGGGGAACGGACTAATGTCATTGGTTCGCGGAAATTCAAACGATTAATCACTGAAGGAAAATTTGAAGAAGCCTCCGAAGTTGCGCGAGCACAGGTCAAAGGCGGTGCCCATGTGATTGATCTATGTCTTGCCGATCCAGACCGTGATGAAATCGTTGATATGGAAAATTTCATTAAAGAAGTGGTCAAGAAAATCAAGGTTCCACTTGTCATCGACTCTACAGATGAAAAAGTCATTGAAAAAGCACTTAAATATTCACAGGGAAAAGCGATTATTAATTCGATTAATCTTGAAGATGGAGAGGAACGCTTTGAGGCGGTTGTGCCATTAATTCATAGATATGGAGCTGCAGTTGTTGTTGGCACCATCGATGAAGAAGGTATGGGAGTTACGGCTGAGCGAAAGCTGGCGATTGCCAAACGCTCCTATGACCTGCTAGTCAATAAATACCACTTAAAACCACAGGATCTTATCTTTGACCCGCTTGTTTTTCCGGTTGGTACGGGTGATGAACAATATATCGGTTCTGCTAAAGCAACGGTTGATGGAATCAGGTTAATTAAGGAGCAGTTTCCTGAGGTCCAAACGATTCTCGGAGTTAGTAATGTTTCTTTCGGACTGCCTCCGGTGGGGAGGGAAATTTTGAATTCCGTTTTCCTCTATCATTGTACTCAGGCTGGACTTGATTATGCGATTGTTAATACCGAAAAGCTGGAACGGTTTGCTTCTATTTCCAAGGAAGAAGTTCAATTAGCAGAGTCCCTACTTTTTGAAACAACAGACGAGACACTTGCAACTTTTACTGAATTTTACCGAGGAAAAAAGAAGGAATCAAAGATAATCGTTCCAAATATGAGCTTAGAAGAACGGCTTGCCTATTATGTGGTCGAGGGTACAAAAGAAGGCCTGCTGCCGGATTTAGATTTAGCGCTTGAAACCTATCCAGCCCCGCTTACTATTATTAATGGACCATTAATGGATGGCATGAAAGAGGTTGGCCGTCTATTTAATGACAACCAATTAATTGTCGCAGAAGTTCTTCAAAGTGCAGAAGTGATGAAAGCGGCGGTATCACATTTAGAGCCGCATATGGAAAAAGGCGATGTTTCATCTACAAAAGGAAAAGTAATCTTAGCAACAGTAAAAGGCGATGTGCACGATATCGGGAAAAATCTAGTTGACATTATCCTTAGTAATAACGGGTATGATGTGCACGACTTAGGAATTAAAGTGTCACCCACAGAGCTGGTTCAAGCCATTCATGAAGAAAAACCAGATATCGTCGGGTTATCAGGGCTACTCGTGAAATCAGCGCAGCAAATGGTCTTAACCGCACAGGATATGAAGGAAGCGGGAATTTCATTGCCCATCTTAGTTGGCGGAGCTGCCCTATCACGTAAATTCACGGATACGAAAATTGCCAAAGAGTACGATGGACTGGTTCTTTATGCGAAGGATGCGATGACAGGACTATCGCTTGCCAATCAGTTGCAATCACCAGAGGAACATCAAAAGCTTCTCGATGAAAAAAATGAGAAGTTGGCAGCAATAAATGTTCCTATCGAATTACCAAGCCGGTCGGCTGTGACTGTCGCGGTTAAAGTAAAGCCCTCCGTTTCAACAGAGGTACCGGTCTTTACGCCAATGGATACAAAGAGACATATTCTAAAATCCTATTCACTTTCCCATATTGAACCGTATATCAACATGCAAATGCTGATAGGACATCATCTTGGTGTGAAAGGGAAAATTTCTAAATTACTTGCTGACCAAGATGAAAAAGCAGTAAAGGTAAAAGAAGTGGTTGATCAATTACTTGCAGATGCCAGTGCTAACAACTGGATTATTCCAGCGGCAGTTTATCGATTTTTCCCGGCACAATCGGATGGAAATAAGGTGATTATTTATGACCCAGAAAATTCGAACACTATTATTGAAACATTCGATTTTCCGCGTCAGGAATCGGCACCGCATCTTTGTTTAGCCGATTTTTTAAAGTCAGTTGATAGTGGCATTATGGATTATGTTGGCTTTTTTACCGTAACAGCTGGTAGTGGGATTCGCGAAAAAGCCGACCAATTTAAAAGTGAAGGTCGTTTTCTCGAGTGCCACGCTCTTCAGGCCCTGGCATTGGAGACTGCGGAAGGCTTTGCCGAATTAATTCACCGGCAAATGCGCGATCGTTGGGGATTCCCAGATCCGCTCACGTTTACCATGCAGGACCGGTTTGCCGCTCACTATCAAGGCCAGCGGTTTTCGTTTGGCTACCCAGCCTGTCCTGATTTAGAAGATCAAAAGAAATTGTTCAAGTTGATTCAACCGGAAGAAATCGGAGTTCAGTTAACAGAAGGTTGTATGATGGAACCTGAAGCATCTGTGACTGCGATGGTGTTTGCCCATCCAGAAGCAAGGTATTTTAACGTGTTGAGATAAGGTTTAGGCGATTCCGCGGAGTTCTATGCTGATTCCGCGGAGTTTTTATTTTATTCCGCCGAACTCTCATGGAATTCCGCCAAACTTGAATTCCGCCAAACTCCGAAGGGATTCCTCCCATTAAAAAAAAGCCCTGCAAACTGTTCTTTGTCTCCACCAATAATGAACATTCCTTGACATTTTTCAACTCATCCAATATAGTTACCTAGGTAACTATTTTAATAAATTGGAGCGAACTATGTTAAGCCACGAATTATTCCATACTCTGCATCAACTATCACGTCATCTTACCAACAAACTCAATGAAGCATTGAAACCATTGGGATTATACAGTGCCCAGTGGGCCGTCATCTTTGTCCTTAAAAAAAGCGGCTCACTTACCCAAAAAGAACTTTGTGATTACCTGTTTGTCGAAGCTCCCCCAATGACCCGCACCATCCAACGTCTTGTTAAACAGGGATACGTAAGACAAGTTCCAGGTAAAGATAAACGAGAGAAGCATGTCCAATTAACGGAAGAGGCTTTGAAGCAATATCCGGAGTGGGAAAGTGTTGTGAATGAAGTTAATCAGGGATTACTGAAAGAATTTCCTGCGGCATCACAGGAGGACCTTTCCAAATTACAAAAAAGCTGGTTACAGCAGCTATTATAAAAAGGAGTGCATCTCATGAATAAACCGAAACTTTGGAGCAAAGATTTTATCAGCGTTTCCTTAAGTAACTTTTTTCTATTTTTGACTTTTTATATCCTGCTCGTGACTCTTCCATCCTATGTAATGGAGGAATTACATAGCAGTTCTTCAATGGCGGGACTCATGACAACGGTATTTTTACTTTCTGCCATTGTTTCACGTCCACTTGCTGGGCAATGGCTTGAACGAGCCGGGAATAAAAAAGTCCTATTATCAGCCCTAATCATTTTCGCAGGAGCCTCGCTCTTATATTTTTTTCCAACAACAATCAGTGGTTTTCTAGTAATTCGGCTGTTGCACGGGATTGGCTTTGGTATGGCGACAACCGCTGTTGGTACAATCGTGGCTGATATCATTCCTGCTTCCCGCAGAGGTGAAGGTATGGGTTATTTCGTTATGTCAACAAATATGGCAATGGTCATTGGCCCATTCGTTGGTTTGTTGGCCATCCAACAATGGGGACCCCAAATCTTGTTCAGCCTTAGCGTCATTGTTGCCATCGGTTCATTACTTACAGGTCTTAGTATCAAACACACAAAAACGGAACAGCCTAGCAAAATTGAAGTCCTTTCAACCTTTTCATTCCACAGCCTTTTTGAAGCTTCTGCTGTTCCCATCGCGATTGTAGGCAGCTTCATGGCAATCGTATATTCAGCTCTTCTATCATTTGTATCTATATATGCCCATGAGATTCACTTAGCAAGCGTTGCTAGTCTATTCTTTGTGGTCTATGCCATTGTTTTATTAATTTCAAGACCATTTACCGGCAAATGGCTGGATCAATATGGGCCTAATGTTATTAGCTTTCCGTGCATTATTCTTTTTGCCATTGGAATGTTTATATTAAGTCAAAGCAGTGGTGTTTTCACATTCCTTCTTTCAGCGGGAATGATTGGATTAGGATGGGGAACTCTTTTTCCTACCTTTCAAACAATTGCTATTCAAGATGCTGAGCCTAGAAAAAGAGGAGTGGCTACTGCAACCTTTTTATCCATCTATGATACGGGGATTGCCCTTGGATCCTTCCTAGTCGGTGTAATCGCGGCAAAAATGGATTATAGTTCCTTATATTTCTTTTGTTCGTTCTATATTTTATTCGGAGCAGTTCTCTATTACTTCCTTCATACAAGAAAGCAAGCTTTTATAACAAAAGTGAAAAAGCAGCAAGCGAAGATTCAAGAAATATAGATTTTTACTAAACAAAACTCCTCCAAATGTTATATAATGGATTGAAACCTAATGGAGGAGTGATTTTAATGGCAAAATCCAAAGCTAAAAAACGAAGAGAAAAACTCACACGTGAAGGAAAAATGAATCCGGAAGTGAAGCGGAGCCCGTTTACTTTTACAGATCTGAGAACAAGAATGACTAAGACGAAAAAAGATCATTTATATCAATTTAAACAAAAGAACCATCAATCCCTAGACGGAAACGATGGTTCTTTTTATTTTATCTATTAAAAACGGGTTTATGGGTGAGCTCAATTTTAATCATTTGTGTATCTTGATCGATATTTTCTTCCTGTAAAAAAATTGTCCAATTTTTCGCCATCACTTCACGTAATGCTTCAAGGTTTTCACTAGTGATTTTTACTTGGTCTAGAAATTCACCAGTATCGACGAAATCCTTGCCTTCCTCCATCCCAAACTTGATTGACAATAAGGATTTGAGGGCCCCCTTCGTCAAAAAGGAAATTTCATATTCTCCCCTGAGTGCTTGGTGGCATTTTTCTTTGTTCAGGTGATAATAGTCAACCAGTGTTTTCCATGTTGGAATTCCTTCACCATTGCTTTCAAGTATTTCTTCATCCCCCTCATTCAAGAGAGCGACGATTGTTGCATTATTAAATCCTTTTGCTTTCATCATTTCAAGCATGAGGGCATAATTTAGCGCTAATTTAACCTTTTCCATCCTATTCACTCCTATTACAATTAATATAAATGGCAGGCGACAAGATGCTCATCATCCACTTGCTTCAATTCCGGATCTATTTCAGCGCAAATGGATTTTGCAAATGGGCATCTGGAGCGGAACCGACAACCGGTTTCCATTTCGATTGGGCTTGGTAGTTCTCCCGAAATGATTTCACGCTTACTGTTCTGAGCCTTAATCGGATCTGGAATAGGAATGGCAGACAATAATGCTTGTGTGTATGGATGCAACGGTTTATTGTATAACTCATCGCTTTTTGAAATCTCGACCATTTTACCAAGATACATAACACCAATCCGATCGGAAATATGGCGGACCATTGATAAGTCATGAGCAACAAACAGATAGGTAAGATTCATCTCTTCCTGTAAATCTTCTAGCATATTAATGACTTGTGCTTGAATAGACACATCCAAAGCGGAGATAGCCTCATCACATATGATGAAATCTGGATTAATGGAAAGAGCTCGAGCAATCCCGATTCTTTGGCGCTGTCCACCACTAAATTCATGCGGAAATTTCCCCATATCGTCTTTCTTCAAACCGACTTTTTCCAAAATATCAATAATGATTTCTTTTCGATCATTTTTTGAGAGATTTGTGTGAATTTCCAATGGTTCATCGATAATTTCTTCCACATTCATATACGGATTAAGCGATGAATATGGGTCTTGAAAAATCATTTGCATTCTTTTTCGATAGGGTTGAAGTTCTTTATTAGTAAGATTGGCAATGTCCTTGCCATCAAATAGAATTTCTCCTGCGGTTGCATCGTACAAACGATTTAGGGTGCGGCCTAATGTAGACTTACCACAGCCAGACTCTCCAACAAGTCCAAATGTTTCTCCTTTATAAATATGAAACGACACATCATCGACTGCTTTTACCACTTGATTTCCCTTTTTTAAAAAAGAGGATTTTATTGGAAAGTGTTTTTTGAGATTCTTAACTTCAACGAGTTTTTTTCTTGACTCAGTCATCTACCTTCGCTCCTTCCCCAGCTAGAAAACACATAGATTTTTGCGTCGATGAGAAGCTTTGGTATTCTGGGGTCTCTTTGAAACATTTGTCAAATGCAAATTCACAGCGATCAGCAAACGGGCATCCGCTAGAAATAGTTTGAAGCGATGGGGCAGACCCTTTAATCGGTTTTAATCTTGTTTTTTCCCCATCGACCCGTGGGATCGAATTCAATAAGGCCTTCGTATACGGATGTTTAGGAGAATAAAAGATTTCATGAGCCATTCCCTCTTCCATTACCCTTCCTGCATACATCACTAAAATCCGACTGCAAATCGTTGCGACAACACCTAAGTCATGAGTAATTAAGACAACGGACATATCGTTTTCTTTTTGCAGTTTTTTTAATAATTCCAGAATTTGAGCTTGGATGGTTACATCAAGTGCTGTTGTTGGTTCATCGGCAATTAACAGCTTTGGATTGCAGGCTAACGCCATGGCAATTAAGACCCTTTGTCTCATCCCTCCACTAAATTCATGTGGATATTGATTCACTCTTGTTTCAGGCGAGGGTATGCCGACCATTCTCAACAGTTCAATCGCTTCATTTATTGCTTCCTTCTTTTTCATCCCTCTTACTCTTACTAATAACTCAACAAGATGATCGCCAGCTTTTTTTAACGGATTCAGGGCTGTCATCGGATCTTGAAAAATCATCGCGATTTCGCGGCCTCTAATCGCCCTTTTTTCTTTTTTCGATAAGCTTTCAAGGTGTTCTCCATCCAAGACTATTTCACCAGCATCTACTTTAGCATTGTTCGGAATAATACCAAGAATGGACTTCACCATTACACTTTTTCCACTTCCAGATTCACCAACAATCCCTAGAATTTCACCCTTTTGAACAGTAAAATCAATTCCACGGACCACTTCCATTTTTGAGTCTCCGTTATAAAAGGCGGTACGGAGGTTCTTTACGTCTAATAAAACATTTTTTTCTTTCCTGTTGTTTTCCATATGATTCGAACCTCCTCCTTATTTCCCACTCGTCTTCGGCTCGACAACTGCCCTAAGGACATCACCCATTTTATTAAATGAATACACGGTAAATACAATAAGAAGTCCCGGCAATATCGCCATATACGGAGCATTCCCTAGGCTCCCTTGTGCATTTTGGAGCATGCTTCCCCAAGATGATAATGGCTGCTGAATACCGAGTCCTAGAAAGCTTAGTGTCGATTCCATAATAATCGCATTGGCAATACTTACAGTTGAAGCGACGATGAAGGTTGGCAATACTGCTGGAATGATATGCTTCCAGATCACTTTTCTAATCGATTGACCAGAAGATTTTGCATATAAAACATATTCTCTTTCTTTAATTGAAAGGGTTTCAGCACGAACTAGCCTAGCCGTACTCATCCACGTAAACAAGCCAATTACTAGAATAATAGCTTTTAAACCAGGGGTAAGATAAATACTAACCACTGTCACAAGAATCATCCATGGAATGGAGGAAATCACATCAACAAATCTCATTAGAATGCTGTCAATGCGTCCACCGAAATATCCACTCACGGTTCCAACTAACACTCCGATACTTGTAGAAATGAGCATCGCTAAAATCCCAACGGTTAACGAAATTCTCCCACCGTAAATAGCTCTTGTAAAATAATCTCTTCCTAGTTCATCAGTCCCAAACAAGTGTTTTGAGTTTGGCTGTTGAAGAACATTCATGACATCCACTTTATTAGGAGGATAGGGCGATAAAAAGGCAAAGACTGATACCAAAATAATCAATACCAGGAAGCCTAATGCGAAAGCAGCCGTTTTATTGCGTTTAAGTTCAGTTTTGAATTTGTGTATTTTTCTATTTTCCTTTACGGCCACCTTTATTCCCCCATTCCCTTAATTCTTGGGTCTACGATACTATACAAAATATCAGAAACAAGATTGCCAATAATCACAAGACTTGATGAAAGCAGCATGATTGCCATAACGATTGGATAGTCAAACCCACGAATTGCGGTCACAAAATACGTCCCAATTCCCGGCCAGCCAAACACAGTTTCTGTTACCACTGCACCCGTTACTAGCATTGGCAGGCTCATCCCGACAATCGTAATAATTGGAAGCAGCACATTTCGAAGGACATGCCTAAATAAAATACTAGTAGGTCCTGCACCATATGCTTGTTGGACCATAACATAATCCTCTGAAAGTTGTCCGATTGTCGATGATCGAACATAGCGAACGAGTTCTGGTAAGAAAGATAATGTTAAAACGGTACAAGGCAGCACAATATGGCTGAGGAGATCCGGAAATGAGCCTTCACTCCCGATTGTGTGCATCCCTAGAATTGGAAATAAATTTAAGCTGTATCCAAAAATAAACACGAGGATCATGGCCAGCCAAAAGCTTGGAATCGCAATCCCAAATGAACTATATCCATCAATGATTTTATCGATTAGTTTCCCCTTTTTCGCTCCTGCGAACAGCCCGAGAATAATAGAAAGGATTAATGCCAGAATGTAGGCTGGTAAAACAAGCAGAATCGTATTCGGAATACGAGTGGAAAGATTATGGGAGATACTTTCATGGGTCACGATCGAATAGCCCCATTCACCACTCAAAATCCCTTTTATCCAATAAAAATACTGCATGTAAGCAGGCTGATCTAACCCATATCTAGCTTTAATTAGCTCAATTGTTTTCGCCGACATATTCGGAGTGGTCATGGCATCCACTGCATCATATGGAGCGAGTTGGATAAGACCAAAGCAAATAATCGAAATAATGATAAGCAACGGAATTGCCCCCATTATCCTTTTAAAAATGTATTTTAACAAGAATGATCCCACTCCTTATTTCCCCGATATTTAAGCACAGTAAATCTACAATCTAATAAATGAGACTTATTGACACCCATTTATCATTTTATATCCTTATTGAGTAATAAATAAAGATAAACAGCTCAACTGTTTATCTTTATCTACTAATGTTCAATTTTTAATAAGATAGCTTCGACATATCCTCGAATGTATAAACTGGTACTAACGTAGCTTCATCAATTCCTTTAATTCTTGAATCAATCGCAAGGATACGTTTGTTTTCTGTTAATGGATAGAAGGCAGCGTCATCAGCAATAATTTTTTGAATTTCTTCATAAATAGCTTTACGTTTTACGTCATCTTTCTCGACACGCCCTAGGTTAAATAACTCGTCGACTTTCGCATTACTGTAATGCATATAGTTTGCCTCACCATTTGTTACAAACAAGGAATTAAATGTATCTGGGTCAATCCCCATGATATATCCACTAAGATACATATCAAAGTCTGACTGAACGCTTTTCAACTTTTTGGTTAATGCAGTTGCATCCATTCCAACTAGTTCTACATTAATGCCGACAGCTTGTAAGTCTTGCTGAATAACCGCCGCTTGTTTTTGCTGAATTGGATTATTTGCAATAAAGGCAAGCTTTAATTTCGGTGCTGTTACACCAGACTTCGCTAAAAGGTCTTTCGCTTTTTTCGTATCAAATTTATATTTTTCTACGTCATCAGTGAAATAAGTTGCTTTTTTCGGTAAGAATGAATAAGCAGGCTGTGAAAAATCGCTTGATACATAGCTTGCTGTATTAATTTCTTGACGATTCAACCCGAATGCAATCGCTTGACGTAGTTCTTTCGATTGAACGGTCTTAGAACCTAAATTAAAGGCTAAATAACCAATACGTCCTTCATCATAAGGCTTAAGGGTTACGTTAGAGCTGTTTTTAAATTTACTTGTGTCTGCAGGCTGGATGGCCAATGAATTGATTTCCCCTTTTTGCAGAGCCAATGTTGCCGTATTTGCATCCATAATAATACGGTAAACGACTTTAGAAATTTTAGGTGCTCCTAAGAAATAATCATCGTTCTTTTCAAACGTAACGCTTTCCCCTGCTTTATACTCTTTGAACTTGTATGGTCCTGTCCCAACAGGAGTAGCATTTTTAGGGCTATTAGCAATGTTCGTTTCACCTTGGTAAATATGTTTAGGCATGATGAAAATGTTTCCTAATGCTTCAAATGCGCCCATACTTACTTCTGGTAGAACGAATTTAACGGTATAGTCATCCACTTTTTCAACTTTTACAGGCTTATTGTTAAAAATAAGCTGGCTTCTCGCCCAGCCGCCGTTTGCTTCTTTTAACATTTCATCATATGTGAACACGACATCATCCGCTGTAAACGGCTGTCCATCATGCCACTTAACGTCTTTTCTTAATTTAGCTGTATATGTTAAGAAATCAGCTGATGGTGTCATGCTTTCCGCTAAAAAGTACTTCACATTGTCTTTTCCGTTATACATATATAATGGAGAATATAGAGCTTTGATTTCCATTAAACCATAGCGGTCACCTGTTGTGATCACGTTTACCGCGTTCCCAGGATCCCCGTCAATTCCATAAACAAATGTATCCGGTTTATTTGTGCCTTTACTCGTATTTTTCGTGTTAGCATTATCCTTCGTATTTGAAGAGCAGGCTGCTAGTACTAGAAAAATACTTAGTAACATCGCAACAAGAATGTTTACATTTTTACGCCCCATTGTTTTTCCTCCTAAGTTGTCATTTTTATACAAAACAAAAGAATAATAGTTTCATTTTTCAAACAAATAATCCCTACTATTCTTATATGTTTTACTTGGTCTATTCTACATGATAATACAATCTTAGTAAATAAAAAAAACTGTTAATTTTAAATAATTTAAGTACTGATTTTTTAGTGGAAGGTTAATCTTAAAAGTGTAAGCAGTTTCTTTTACAATTGTTACTAATTGAGCTAAGCTTTTTTTGTATAAGGTGAAAAATTTATCAATTGGAGGTATGGATATGTTTGATGTTGTAGTTATTGGTGCAGGACCAGCTGGTGCTAGTGCAGCTTTATTCACTGCAAAAGCAGGAAAGAAAACTTTGGTTCTTGATAATGACAAAACCGTTACAAAACGGGCATGGGTTGAAAACCATTATGGCGTATTGGAAATCTCTGGTCCAAACCTTGTTGAGATTGGTAAGCAACAAGCAAGTAAATTTGGTGCTGAAATTGTCCAAGCAACGGTTACAAATATTAGTCAAGTCGAAGGCGGTTTTAAAGTAGAAGCTGAAGAAGGCGAATACGAAGCAAAACATGTAATCGTTGCCACTGGATTCTTTGTAGACCTTGCTGAAAAAGTCGGTTTAGCAACAAAATCTGGTACAGAGCCAAGAGTTAAGACCATTCTTGACGTTGATGCAGCTGGAAAAACGAATATAGAAGGAATTTGGGCCGCTGGAACAGTGGCTGGTGTAAGTGTACATACCATTGTTACCGCTGGTGACGGTGCAAAAGTAGCCATCAATCTTCTAAGTGTAATGAACGGCGAGCGCTACGTTGACCATGATATTTTGAAAGCCTAGAAAGAAATTTGCTATTTTTAATATATGGAAGGGACTCCCAAAAGAGTCTCTTTTCTTTGCTTAAAACTATTTATTGACAAGGTTTCACCTTCCTTTTAAAATTGCTTTATCATGATTATCGACCTGAATATATGTGGAAAATAAATGTAGGAGGACTTACCGAGTTACTTTAAGACATTACTATCATTACAGTGTCTACTAAGGAGAAATTTTATGATCAAAAAAGACAATAATCTTAAGCTCGTTGTTACTGGCATACTATTGGCCATATTAATGTCGGCCATGGATAATACCATTGTCGCAACAGCGATGGGAACTATCGTTTCTGATCTTGGTGGCTTTGACAAGTTTATTTGGGTAACATCGGCCTATATGGTAGCCGTTATGGCCGGAATGCCCATTTTCGGTAAGCTATCCGATATGTATGGTCGGAAACGCTTTTTTATTTTTGGATTAGTCGTATTCCTTGTTGGGTCTGCCCTTTGTGGGATTGCCCAAAGTATTGTACAGCTAAGTATTTTCAGGGCGATTCAAGGGATTGGTGGCGGGGCCCTCATGCCGATTGCCTTTACGATCGTTTTTGATATTTTCCCTCCGGAAAACCGTGGAAAGATGACTGGCTTACTTGGAGCAGTATTCGGCGCATCCAGCGTATTAGGACCGTTACTAGGTGCCTACATTACTGATTATATCAGCTGGCATTGGATTTTCTATGTTAATGTTCCGATTGGAATCGTTTCACTACTATTAATTGTACGCTATTATCATGAATCGCTAAGCCACTCCAAGCAAAAAATTGACTGGCTCGGAGCTATTACGCTTGTCATTTCTGTTGTAAGTTTAATGTTTGCTCTCGAACTGGGTGGTAAAGAATACGATTGGAATTCCATTCCAATCATTTGCTTATTTGCAAGCTTCTTAGTCTTTTTTGTTGCCTTCTTCATTGCTGAAATAAAAGCAGAAGAACCTATTTTACCCCTTTGGCTATTTAAAAGAAGGCTGTTTGCTACTTCACAAATTTTAGCTTTTCTATATGGTGGTACATTTATTATTTTAACCGTATTTATTCCCATTTTCGTCCAAGGAGTATACGGTGGCACCGCCAAGAATGCCGGCTTGATTTTGACACCAATGATGTTGGGTTCTGTCGCAGGAAGTTCGGTTGGGGGTATTTTCTTAACCAAGACTTCGTATCGTAACCTGATGTTTATTTCGATTGTTTCATACATATTGGGGATGTTTTTCCTTGGTGGTATGACGGTTGATACAGCTCGCTGGCTATTAACGCTTTATATGATTCTTGTCGGGTTCGGGGTAGGTTTTTCCTTCTCTTTATTGCCGACTGCGTCGATTCATAATTTGGAGCCGCAATATCGAGGAACCGCAAACTCTACTAACTCCTTCCTTCGTTCGTTTGGGATGACACTAGGAGTAACGATATTCGGTACCATTCAGGGCAATGAATTTAAGGACAAATTGAAGGAAGCATTCGCAGGCATGCAGGGTGCAGGAAATTTTAAAATGGGCGATCCGCGTGAGATTTTCCAGGCAAGTGAGCGTGCGAAGATTCCTGATTTCATTTTATCTAAAATTGTTCATGCCATGTCGGATTCGATTACACATACCTTTATGCTAGCTTTAATTCCTATTGCTCTGGCAGCAGTTACGATATTCTTTATGGGAAAAGCCAGGGTGGAAGTAACTAAAGCAAAAGGCTAATAAAACAAGCACTTGGAGTTTATTTCCCAAGTGCTTGTTTTTATTCTCTAAACTTCCCATCCAAACCTCATTTTTTGAAAACAGTAACAAAATACAGCTTTTTTACACCTCAAGTTCCTTTCCCTCTTCAACAATATGAAACAAAAGGTGTGCTAAATGATGAATCGGCCCGTATTCTTCATCCTCTTCGTCTGTTTCTTCATTGAATTCAAGATCATTTAAGAATAGCGCCATAAACTCATAAAAGTCCTTCAACTGGAACGAGTAGCAGGCAATTGGTTCTTCCTTGTCTTCTTCATATTGCAAGACCATGTAAGAGAGATCACCGTCAATATCTGCTGCATCGAAAAAGACAAAAAAGCCAATATTTGTATCAACTTCAAATAAATGCCTTGTTCCACCTTCCGTTGCCTTATCAAATTCCTCTTGATTTAGTTTTTGAATCTGCATGCTATCTACGTTATCTTCTTGATGAAAACTCACAACAAATGATTTCATATTTTCCTCCTTAAACCTTATCCAAAGTAAAAACACATATTATTAGCATACCATTTCTTTGCTAGATTTATCCTATTAAGGAACATAATAATGGCTATTACTCATTCTCATTTACTTCTTCTTGGGAATGTTCCTTTTGAGACAAAAAAAAACCCCCGATGTACAGGGGGAAAGGTATTATATTATTAAAGTGGGGGAAGTATTGGATGATCTGCTGTAATAGGAGTTTGAGCCACTTGAACGGATGATTTTGAACTTTTAACATTTGACGGAGATAAAAAGACTAGTAAAGAAAGTGAAAATAGTAGGACAACAGCTTTTTTCATTACATTTCCTCCTCATGTAATTTTATTTAAATAATTTACTGATTCCAAATACAATCCTTGCTGTGAATAGAAATCAGAAATCATTTTGTAAAAACGGTTAAGGTCGTTAAGGTGTTCATTCGTATCTTCAAGATAGGGTATTACTTTTGTTTCTAAATATTTAAATGCTTTATTGCTAGAAACCAGGTGAAATAAGTAAAATTCTGCTAACAAGCGATATTTTTTGTTCCTTCGATCCTTTGCTAAAGAAGCTACGACTTGAAAATACTCTTTCGCCTTCGATTTTTCCTGAAGAGCATATTGAATTTCTGCAATGGAATACAGAGTAACCAGGTAATGAGGATGATTGATTGACTGCAGGGCCAAGCTCTTTTCATAATAGATTAGGGCTTCCTTTGGATTTTTCTTTTTATTTTGCAAATAGCCCATATTATGATAAATCTGGGGCAATAGCTTCTCCTGTTTTAATAATTCTTCACTTCGGATCAAATGGTCGAAGCATTCTTCTGCTTCTTCATATATGTTGGCGGAGGTGTAGTTTATCCCTAAGAGCATCAGTGTGTGAAGAATACGAAAAAAGTTATGTTCATTCATGTAAAGCTGCAGTGCTAATTTGCCAAAATGAATGGCATGTCCGGACTGCTCAAGGGCACTTTTTACAAAAGCACGGTAATAATAAAATTCTGCCCTCGCCGTTTCATTACTTGGATCATCATACATGGCATCAAGTATCTCATCCGCCGCTCTATACTGCCCCTTCATAGTTAAAAGTACAGCATTTGAATACAAAAATAAATACTCTTCATGTTGGGAAAAATTTTTCCTTTGCTTAAATAATAAATCTTTTTGAGATTCTGCTTCTGTGTAAAACCCTTTAAATAATAGATACCTATACTTGATTAATTCGTATAAATAAATAAATTTTGAAAATGGAATAATATGTTCCATTTCTTGCAGCTTTTGAAATGTTTCGTCTACTTTATCTTTCAAGTAATAATTTATCTTTTCAGCAAGTTGTTTTAATAAAAGTTGGATTGTCCCTTCTTTCTCTTCCATCTCTTCCAAGCTTATTTCTAGCCTTTCGAGTAAAAGGGAAACCGTTTCCTCATTAGCTTCTTTTGAATTGTTCTCTATTTTACTTAAATGAGGGACCGAGCAAATCCCTCTGGCAAGCTCCGCTTGTGTAATTCCTCTTTGAGTTCGATAGAATTTAATTAGAGCTCCGAATTCCATATTTTCAGCTACCTTTCGTTTTTTTCCATTTTACTATAATAAATACATTTCTTACAGTTTCTTTCAGACTACTTAAAAAATTCAATTACTAACCTATGCGAAAAGTTTAGACCAGATAGCAAATGCTCAACATTAAAATGTTGGGAAATTTTTACCTTTATTATAATAAGGATGGTTCACTTTTCTATATTTCATAAAAGAATTTATTTAAAATCGTTGAAGTCATTTTGATTCATGCTTCGTCTTAGGATGGATTTTTTTAAAACAGAAAAGCCAGCCCGTTGAAAGGCTGGCAATTTAAAAATACTTCTTTTTCCAAAAAATAAACGCTGTTAAGCTTGTTAAAAAAGCAGATATTACAAGCGGAATTGCATAAGAATGGGTGGCATGCTGGAAGGGAATATCAACGTTCATTCCATAAAAGCTCGCTACCATCGTTGGGAATGACAAAATGATCGTAATCGAAGTTAAAAACTTCATGACAATGTTTAAGTTATTCGAAATAATCGAGGCAAAGGCATTCATCATCCCAGTCAAAATGGAGCGGTACGTCTCTGCCATTTCAATCGCCTGTGTTTTTTCAATAATAACATCCTCTAATAAGTCCTTGTCTTCTTCATACATTTTTAAATAATTAAACCGTAATATTTTATCGAGTACGACTTTATTCGACTTTAAGGAAGTTGTAAAATAAACCAAACTCTTCTCTAAAGCTAAAAACGCATATAGTTCTTTATTTTTTAAGGATTGGTGAACAACCCGTTCAATTTCATTTGTTTTCTTGTTAATTTGTTTTAAGTACCGAAGATAATAAGAAGAAATGACAAACAGAATTTGCAGGGCAAATCGCGTTTTTTTAAACGTAAAAAATTCTTTCACTCTGTTTTTCCTGAATTCCTCTAATATCGGTGAATCTTTTAAGGAAACGGTAATGATACAATCATCAGTAAGAACAATGCCAATTGGAATAGTCTCATAACTGGCAAAACCTGTTTCATCATGGACGATATAAGGAAAATCGACGATGATATAGATCCGGCCATCATCTCGTTCAATCCTTGGACGTTCTTCATCATCCAGGGCATCTTTGATAATATCGACATCGATTTGAGCATCATTTGATACTCTGTGAATTTCCTCTGCTGTAGGGGCATACATATTAACCCAGCAGCCTTTGGAAATAACATCAACTTTTTCTAAAACCTTAGCTTCTGTGCTTTTAAAAATTTCCAACATACAAAAACCTCCTCACTCACTTTGTTTGAGGAAGCCAACAACCTTTTCTAGAGTTGATATTCTTGCTATTCATTTCAATCCATTCAAAGAGTACATTGACTTCCCCTCGCCTACTTGGGTCCGGGTCTACGGAATAACTCAAAAATATCAACTCCCTTAAATTTTTTTTCATTTCCTATCCTATCATAACCCCTAATGCTTGAAAGTACAAAGGAGTTTTTTTTAAGATTACTTGTTTTCCGGAAAATAGGGATTTAAATGAATTAATACCTCTCTGATGTTATCATTTTTCTCCATTAGTTTCCTTTTGATGGATTTGGCAAGATCATGGCCTTGCTTGATTGTTTTATAATGGTCAATGGAAATTCGTAAATCGACTAAAATATAATGTCCATGTTCTCTTGCCCTGAGACGATCAATCCGTTTGACATCGGGAAATTCACCGATAATAGTAATATATTCCTGAAGTGTCTCAGTGTTAATATTTCGTTCAAGTAAAATGTCAAAGGCTTCTGTCAACATTTCTTTCGCAATTTTAAAAATTAAGTAGGCAACAAAAATACTTGCAGCCTTATCCCCGTATAGCAGGAAATGGATATCAAACCGTTCACCAACAATTGAAATGAGAACTCCAATTGCAGCTGCAATTGAGGCGACAATATCTGCTTTATGATCAAATGCAATTGCTTCAATCGCTTTACTCTGATTCTGTTTTGCAACCGTTAATGATGTTCGATATAGAATAATCTTAGTAATAAATGAAAAGAGCGCTACCCACATGGCCAAAAAATTGGGTGATTCTACTTCATGAAAGAAACCACTAATCCCTTCGTAAACCACATAGATGGAAACAAGTAAAAGGAGAATTCCAATGATTTCAGAAACAATTACCTCAGCCTTGCCATGCCCATATGGATGCTCCTTATCCGCAGGTTTATTTGCAATTTTAATAACCAACAAAACAATCACAGAAGCAAAAACATCTGCCGCTGAATGGATTCCATCTGCAAACACAGCGTCACTATTTCCATACCTGCCAATGATTATTTTTCCTAATGTAAGAATAATATTGCTAATTACGCTAATCCAAGCCACTTTTTTGGCTAGAGTTTCTCTCATTTCCATAGTAAACCACCTCTAAAATTCCTCTAGAAATCATAGCAAAAATGACCTTGATGGGTCTAGAGAAAAAGTCTTGCGCGGTTCAAGATAAGTTGGGCTGACGAAAAACTTAAGTCATTGAGAATCCTTTTGTCCTTATTCTTCATGCCCGTCTTTGTCTTTTTTAATCATTTCTACTTCTTCTACAACAGAAATTAGGTTTATTTGGTCATGGAGAAAATGGAAGGCCTGATCTAATTCTTCTCGCGATGGAAATTCATTCTTTTTGTTCATTTTTCACGGTCCTTTGAGTAATTTTTTGAAAACAGAAGAAAATACCATTGTATCTACAATGAAGGAGGAATTTATTATGGACAATAAAAAAGCCAATCCCAAAAAAGAAGTTGCCGGAAGTTTCTTTCATCCAAGTTACTATCAAGAAACAGATGACCTTTCAGCAGGATTAGCAACTACCCATGAGCAAGTTAGTGATGTCTACAAGGAAGGCACAATCGACGATGCCCCAGACGATATGAACCAACAAGGTTAGTCGATTTATTCCTATATAAATGAAAATCAGAGAAAACAGCTCTCAATCCGAAAGCTGTTTTCATTTTTCCTTCCTATTTATCATCCGGATCAGTATATGGATCGTGTTCATATGCCGGCAAATCACCAAAAGTTGTCATAATTCCTTCCTCATCGAGCGTATCCTCATAATGTTCATGCTGCGGATTTGGATAAACCTTGACGTTATTGCCGTACATATCATTACCAACAAAATTTTCATAATCCTCAACATAACCGATATTTTCATCCGCATCGATATAAATATCATTGTAGTCATCCTGTGAGAAGGCTAGATCGGACGGGGTTTCCGATGTGCCCCATTTGGACACTTCCTGCCAGGAATCCTCGGCATCAAAGCCGACATTTTCATCTTGTTCGTCCATAGCAAATTTCCCCCATGGCGGCATTAACACGCCTTCTTCAACAGGACGCTTGTGAGACGTCACTTGATCCGGGCTATGTTCGATACAATAAGTCGTATTTGGCAAGGCTTCTAACCGTTCTAACGGAATCTCCTTGCCGCAAACCTCACATATACCGTAAATGCCATTTTCCATGGCTTCTAAGGCTTTATTAATATTTCCTAGCAATAGTTCATAATGCTCGTTTAAGGCAATATCCTTTTCACGTTCATAAAGCTCGGTCCCTTCATCTGCAGGGTGGTTGTCATAGCTGGATAACTCACCTACTGATTCATGTGCATGTCCTCGCTCTAATCCAAAGTGATCATTTTGTTGCAAATGTTCTTCCACTTCACCTTTTTCCTGCAATAATTGTAAACGTAGCTCAGCTAACTGCTGTGTAGATAGCATGTGATAAACCCCTTTCATTTCCAAGCACTAGTACCATATTGGGTTAGTTTCTCCCAAATTCTATATTTGCATTAATAGGTGCAGTTTAGATAGTTCCTTTATATTTTCAATTGTTTAGTCTTTGATTATGTACTAAAAATTTTATTCCATAAAAAATCGAACTGACTTTTCCTTTATTTCAAGATGGACATGTATTTGATTTCCCATTTTTTTCTTATTTATACAAATTCTTAATGGCTTGAATTCCAAAATAAATCCCAAATCCACTTAATGAAAGACCAGAGAGGAAGGAAATGATAACCAGTAATCTAGAAGTTAAAAATTTACGAAAGTTGCTGGCCACGCCAGCCAAAGTTATATCCCAAATGAATAGGCCAATGAAAATGGCGCTATTGTAAAGAATTAATTGACTAGTATCATTAGCAGCAACAGTCCTAGCGAGAACAGAACCGTAAATACCAAGCCAAAACAATAACGTAAGTGGATTGGAAATAGATAGAAAGAACCCAGAAAAAAACGATTTAATTAGCGGTTCCTCTCCTCTCGAATACTCCAAATAAGTTATCCCTGCTTTCATTATCGTTTCTATTCCCGTATAAAGAAGAACAAAACATCCAAACATCCAAAGAAATGTCTGCATAAAGGCTGTTTCAAGAAACTGGACAACTCCAATGTAAACAACAAACATACATATCCCATGGGCAACAACGGCGCCCACTCCTACAATCCACGAATGCATAAAACCATGTCTAATTCCCCTATCCATTTGTGCAGCATTAATTGGCCCAATGGGAGCAGCTAGCGATAGTCCTAACAAAATATAGCTTAAAAATATATTCATTCGATTTTCCCCCTAGCTTAGAAAAAAGCCTGTCTTCTCATTTTTATTCAAGCCAGAGGATTGGTACGACAATAGTTTTTAAAAGTTAACTATTTATTTCTTTCAGAAATACTTCTATTCTCAAGGCTAAAGGACTCATCATCTGCCGCTTGCTGAAATAAATGGTGCCTTGGCACTGAGAGGTTAAAGGCATCAATGTCGACAATGTACTTAGGACGCTGCTTTGCTTCTTTATAAATTTTCCCTACATATTCCCCGATTAAGCCAATGGCAATTAACTGTAGTCCACCGATGAGCCAAATAGAAGTGATAAGCGACGTCCAACCGGTCTCAGTGTTTCCCAAAAATTTAAGTGTTAAAAAGTAGCCCCCAAAGATCAGACTCATGAAAAAGGAAACAAAGCCAATGAATAAAACAAACCGGATCGGTGAAACAGAAAATGAAGTAATCCCGTCAAAGGCAAAGGCAAGCATCTTTTTTATTGGATATTTCGTTTCACCAGCCTGTCTTTCCAATCGATCATAATAAACCAC
Organism: Neobacillus sp.; assembly: GCF_031988165.1. Lineage (NCBI taxonomy): Bacteria > Bacillati > Bacillota > Bacilli > Caryophanales > Bacillaceae > Neobacillus > Neobacillus sp. The sequence goes on along the minus strand of NZ_DALZYO010000001.1, from coordinate 184,507 downwards.
ATCGGATTGGAAGCCAAGAAGTGGAACGATTCCCCGCAAAAATAAATTAACTTCTTTAAAGCGATCTAGTTCCTGTAAAGCCCTTTTACTCATTAGTCGAAAATCGGCATGATTATACACAAGATTGACACCTAGTATTTTCATGATTTTATAAAAGCCCTGTGCGGTACTTCGTTTAAAGAATGTATCGGTCGCACGACCCTGCCTCACACCATAAACGATCTCACAGCCTGCACGGAACTTCAAAATAAATTCACGAATGACCTGAATATCATCCTGCAAATCCGCATCGATGGAAACGACACAATCGGATCGCTCCCCGGCTGCGTGCAAACCAGCAAGTAAGGCGTTCTGATGGCCGACATTGCGTGCCAATTTTAACCCGCGGACATACCCATTATGCAGCCCTTCCTTATAAATCAACTCCCACGTGCCATCCTTACTACCGTCATCAACAAACAAAAGCTTGCTTAGCTTCGAAACAAGCCTATCTTGGATCAGCTCCTCCAACAGCTGTTGAAGCTGAACAATCGTTTCCGGCAGCGCCGCTTCCTCGTTATAACATGGCACAACAATGGTAAGGACTGGTTCCATCATCTGTTAAAAACCCCCGATGTCTACATAGTCTTATATAAGTAAATTTTCCAGGCAGAAGTTTTTGATTCGAATATCTTTTCGAGCGCTAGTTTATTTTCCGCTGCATTATCGATTGGAATAGCCGAAAAAATATAACGACCACCCATTTCCTTAAACATATCCGTATTCAACTCTAAATTTTTCAAATGGCGTTTGGAATCCTTTTTGATCATATATCTTTTTCCAACTTGTGCTGTAAAAATGTAACAGCGCCCTCCCCATTGATCGAAATATTTGCGAATGGTTTTATTTTTCGCTAATTCCTTTTCAATTATTTTCCTAAATTGATGTTTATAGCTTAATGGATAGAAATTATTGTAGGTATCTAGTGTGTAAAAGCCGTTATACTGTGAGACAGCCGGATGGATTCCAATACTAGCGACCCGATACTCCTCCTGCTTTAATCCGATATGTTCTTTTATTTCTTGAAATAATGGCTCAGCGAAAAATTCTTTGACCGTTGGTTTTTGCCGATAAATAATTTCGTCATTAAACAACCCCAAAAGGAGAATTTGCAACACCATAAGCCATTTCGCTGTTCTAGCCAAACTTTTTCCCTGGAGAAAAATAATTTTTAAGGCTAGGGCAAAGCTCGCATAAATAACAAGCGGCCTTAAAAAGTGATAGCGAGCAAAATTAAAGGTATCCATAAAATGAAATCTTTCCGTTAACGGGAGCCAGCCCTCATAAAACCAAAAGGCATACCATAGTGACAATACGATATTTAATCCAAATAAAAACACAAACAACTTTTCTTGCTTCCACAGCCTTTTCCAAAAGACAAAATAAATGGCGATGAAGGTGGCTGGCAAAATAAATAAGGTATGTACGGTCATTACATGGGTATGTCCTAATAGATAATTTTTGATAGAAAGCCGAACAGAGTTCCAAAAAGGAAGTTCCGCGTGAAAATACTCATCCCGGCTATTTGGCTCTCCCTTAAATAGAAATGAAAAAACTAATCGATATTCCACTATCATAAAAATAATTGACATATAAGCAATCGAAACTAAAAAACGGAGATTCCAACCTCTTCCCCTGAGACCATCCATCAGCCAAAGAATCCCCATAGCTGTTAAAAAGAAGAAAAAGCCTAAAACAATACTTGCATAAAAAGGCAGCAAGGTGAGCACCAAATAATCCTTCCAGGATGCCTCTCGATTTCGAATGTTGAGAAAAGCCCAGAGTGCGAGCGGAATCCCTAATGTACTCAGCATCCCCGACGGCCAAAATGGCGTTAAGGCAAAAGCAAGTGCACTCCCAATTTGCATGAACAGCCAGTTCTCACCAGGAAGAACATGTTTTTTTAACAATAAATACATCCCGAAAAATGCGACAATTCTTGTCATTGCCTGGCTTAGGGCATAGGCTGTCATCGTCGGAAAGAGAGCATACAACCATACAATAATGCTATATTCAGTCCCAAAGGCATTTCTGGGCAGCTGTCCATTGATGATTTGCGGTATGATCCCCTCTACACCACCAAACATTTCCCCGCTTCTCGCTAATACCTTATACCACGCCAAGTTTGAATCCAAATTATCATGAACCCGGATATGAGCATTCTCCTGTAGAATAAATAGCGGAGAAAGATAGACCGCTAAAACAATGAAAGCGAAAAGGATGTATCGCTTCTCTTTTTTCATCTGTATAACCACTCTTCTACACCTCAAAATCTTTTTTTCAAAAGGGCACGTCCGTTATAAATTTTGCTTACTTGTTGGAAATTATTCCTTTTCTCACAAAATCAGCAAAAAAATTAACATTATTTAGGAAGAAATCTAATTTTTAACTAAATAGGCGATTCCAGTATTTACATTCGCTAAACTCCCTGTTAAAATAAATTTAATCATTAAAATAAATTTTAACGAATAAATAAATTTTAGTGAAAGAGAGTGATGATCATGTTTAAAATTCTTCATAACCGGAACTACCTCCGGTTTTGGCTAGGACAAATCGTTTCTCAATTAGGCGACGGATTCACGAGAATTGCGATTGTCTATCTGGTTGCGACATTGACAAAGGATCCACTTGCCATTGGTTTAGTCATATTCGCCCAGCTTCTTCCCACTGCTTTCTTTGGGATTTTCCTAGGTCCATTAGCCGATAAGTATAACCGGAAATGGTTAATGGTAGGGGCAGACTTCTATCGGATGGTGATTGTCTTCTTAATGATCCCCTTCCATCACTCAGCAACAGCCCTCATTATCTTAATTGCTTTCCAAGGACTTGGATCTGCCCTGTTTGATCCGGCACGCTCCTCGTCGATACCTGACATTATAGGGGAAGAAAATATCCAGCAGGCTATATCTCTGTCACAATCGACTAGGGCGGCAATGGATATCATCGGACCTTCTATTGGAGCATTATTAATGATGACAAACAATTACAACATTATTTTCGCCATTGATGCGGTAACCTTTGCCCTTTCTGCACTGTTCATCCTCTCGTTACGCAATCTTGGTAAAAATAAATTTGCACATGCTTCTTCGTCTGAATCCTACTTCTTGTCAATTAGATCAGGTGTTAAAGAAGTTGTCGGAATACCAGCCCTACGCTTCTTACTTATCCTGATAATTCCCATTACCCTTGTCTGTGGAATATTAAATACAAATCTTATAGCCGTTCTTACCAATAAATTTCATGTTTCTGCCTTTCATTTTGGCTTTATGGAAGCTGCTACAGCAGTTGGTGTCATTGTCGGTGCCGGCATTGCCGCTCCCGTTGCCCTTAAGAAATTTAAACCAAGTACCATTCTTTTACTTGGTACTGCCGCCATCGGAATTTTGATGGTATTAATTATCCCGTTGGATGGATTCCAAATACTTTACGGCGTCCTTCCTGTCTACATTTGGAGTATAATGGTAGGAGTACTGAACGCATTTTTAAATGTTCCATTGAATAGCATATTTTTAAAAGTCACACCTGCAGCCTTTAGAGGCAGAGGCTCATCATTACTTGGAATTACAGCCAGCACCTCCTCCATCATCGGAATTTTGTTTGGAGGATGGTTATCGAAAGAAATCGGAGTTTTATATGGAACAGCCATCTCGGGAGCCCTGCTTGTTATCGTGGCCGTATTTATGCCCTTACTAAAGGGGTATAAAAGCCTATCGAATAACAATCAAGCTGAATCTATTTCTGAAACACAACAGCCGGCTACCGTTAATTAATCTTGGGGGAAAGTTTTATGAAAAAAATCGATGATATAGAAATAGCCAAAATGATGTTAGATGTTAGAAAAAGAAATATTTTAGACATTGCCAAAGAACCTGTTACCGTCAGCCAAATTGCCGAGGAATTGAATGAGAAACAATCGAGGCTCTATTATCATGTCAAAAAGCTGGAAGAAGCAGGGATGCTAGAGCTAGTAGAAACTCGTCAGCACGGAAATTTAATTGAAAAATATTATAAAAGATCGGAAATAGCGGGGCAAAGGTTTGAGTTTACTGAAGCCTTATTAAAGGAGCATCATGGAACCATGATGGAAGAAATCATGAATTTACTTCAACCAGGCTTGAAGTTGCTTGAGTCAGAGCTAATAAAGGGGCAACCAGGCTTTGATAAGCAAGTGAATTTAATGATTAGTCTGCCCACTTTGACAGGAAAAGAATGGGAAACATCACAAGGGAGAATGTTTAGGTCGATTCGCGAACAACCTGATCAACAGGAAACCTTCGAGGATTCAAGCCTGCCAAACCTGAGTGAGGAGCAGCTAAATAAAAAATCAAAATATGCTTATATTATGCTGAGCTATCGGGTTGATGACGCGAATGATGACTAATAAGAAAAGCGCAAGCGCCCTGGTCAGCGACGTAAGGGCTGGACTGAACCGACTGAGATAAAGGAAACACGGTGAGCGTTAGCGAACCGATGTTGACTTATCGTAGGGAGGTGAGGGAAGCACTCTAGTCGCTAGGGCGCTGGAGCTGGATAATTCTCAAAGTCAAAAATTTTATGCTTTCTTATCTTGTAAAAAAAACCTTCCAATATTAATTTGGAAGGTTTCAGGCTGTCGAAAAACCTTCGACAGCCTTTATTTTTTTATATCAATTTAATATATCACCGCGTTAATTCATTATAATTTTATTAATGTAACATGTCTGTTGATTTGCGCTCCAGTCGCTTCGCTTTCCGCGCGAGTACCCGGAGCGGAAATCAACAGGCCAGTTAGCAGGGCAAATCCATTATAAAAAATGATTAATGCTTTACGTTTTTATTATTATAAACATTTAAAAGGGAATCGAGTTTTTGGCTGCATTGTATAACATTTGGATTAGAATATCCGTAAAGAAAAGCTAAATGAATCATTTCCAACCTCGTTTTTTCAATATTCAACAACAGTGAATTCATCCGAGTTTCCATTCTTCATCCCTCTTTCCGTATTGTAACTATTACTATGTTATTAACCATAATTTATTAGTTTTTACAGTGAAAAGCAAGTAGTTGCTAGGAAAAAAATAAGTATATTTTATGAATATTTTCCTAGTAAAAAAATACTAATTCATGATTATCAGATAGATCTTTCGTCCATAATATTTAGGACGAGAAATGAGGTGACGGTCGTGCCAGATAGAGTTTATATAAGCTTTTTACGATTGCCGCTCCTAGTTCGCATTCTATTACTCGCAATTCTAGTATTTCTAACATTTGGTATTACCATTCACTTTTTAGAGCCCGACACCTTCCCATCGATTTTCGATGGCATTTGGTGGGCGATTATTACCGCCTCTACAGTGGGCTATGGTGATTATGTTCCCCATTCTTTCTTGGGTAGACTGACTGCGTTATTTCTAATATTACTTGGTGTCGGCCTTGTCTCTTCCTATTTTGGCACTTTAGCGGCAGCTGCGGTTACCAAACAAGATGCCTTTTCCGAAGGAAGAATCCCCTTTAAGGGGACCGGTCATATCATCATAATCGGCTGGAACGAGAGGTCAAGAGAATTAATCGGTAAGCTGACCAGTGTTAAATTTCCAGAGATGATTGTCTTGATTGACGAAACACTCGAAGCAAACCCGGTTAAATCGAGATTTGTTCATTTTATTAAAGGAAAAGGACATGTTGATGAAACGATTATCAAAAGTGATATCCAACGTGCAGAGAAGGTACTTATTACAGCCGATCGGGGTAATGATGAGCTCCAGGCCGATATGAATAGTATTTTAACCTTGCTCACGATTAAAGGCTTATGCACTCAAGTAAAATGTATTGTAGAAATTTTAACGGCTGATCAGGTAATTAACGCCTTAAGAGCAGGCGCAGACGAAGTGATTCAATCCAATAAATTGACGAGCGTTTTTATGGTAAACAGTTTGCATTCCAATGGAGATGGTCTTTTATCAAACGTTGTCCATCAATTGCAGGAAAGTAGATTGATGGATATTGGAGTCAAAGAAGCAGACATTGGAAAAGGTTTCAGAGAAATGTGCCAGGAATTGTTAAACAAGGACTTCCTCCTAATTGGGATCAAAAGAGGGGAGGAAACCATTCTTAATCCTGCCCATTCATTTCAAATTGAGGAAAACGATCAGTTATTACTATTTAAATGAGACCAATACCCTTCTGTAATTTAATCTTGGAAAGGAATTGGCCTACCCGGTAGTAATTAGAAAATTAATAAAACGAGTGCTGACCATGATAATCAGCACTCGTTTTTAAGTTATTTCAAGCGTTTTTCAAGCTCCGCTTTCTTCTCTTCAAATCCAGGCTTGCCTAATAAAGCGAACATATTAACTTTATAGGCTTCCACCCCTGGCTGATCGAATGGGTTGACGCCAAGTAGGTATCCGCTCATCGCACAGGCTTTTTCAAAGAAGTAGGCAAGATAGCCAAATGTATATTCATCCATTGCTGGAATGGTAACAATTAGATTTGGTACACCACCGTCTGTATGGGCAAGCATGGTCCCTTCAAATGCTTTATTGTTAACGAAATCAATGGTTTGTCCAGCTAGATAATTAAGACCATCTAAATCATTTTCCACAGCTTCAATCTTTAGCTCGTGGCGAGGTTTTTCCACCTTAATAATGGTTTCAAACAAATCGCGACGTCCTTCTTGAACATATTGTCCAAGTGAGTGGAGGTCAGTCGAAAAGTTGGCGGAAGATGGATAAATTCCTTTTTGGTCCTTCCCTTCACTTTCACCAAACAACTGCTTCCACCATTCAGAAAAATATTGCAACCCAGGCTCATAGTTAATCAGCATTTCGATTGTTTTCCCTTTATTGTAAAGTGCATTTCTTACGGCTGCATATTGGTAGGCTAAGTTATCTTCAAGCTCTGAATGGCCGAAGTCTTCTTGCGCTTGGGACGCACCTTCCATCATTTTTTCAATGTTTGCCCCGCTAGCGGCGATTGGCAGTAAACCGACTGCCGTTAAAACTGAATATCTACCGCCAACATCATCTGGGATGACAAAAGTTTCGTAGCCTTCTTCGTTGGATAATGTTTTTAAGGCTCCTTTTGCTTTGTCTGTTGTAGCATAAATTCTTTTACGCGCCTCTTCATGACCGTATTTTTCCTCAAGCAGCTTGCGGAAAATACGGAAGGCAATCGCTGGTTCTGTTGTGGTACCTGATTTAGAGATGACGTTGATGGAGAAATCCTTTCCATCAAGGAGTTCGATACAATCGCTCATATAAGATGAACTAATATTGTTTCCAACAAAAATGATTTGCGGTGTCTTCCGTTTTTCTTTAGAAAGTGCATTATAGAAGCTATGCTGCAGCATTTCAATGGCGGCTCTTGCCCCTAGGTAGGAACCACCAATCCCGATAACAAGTAGAACATCGGAATCAGCTTTGATTTTTTCAGCAGATTTTTGAATGCGTGAGAATTCTTCCTTATCATAGTTGGTTGGTAGCTCAATCCAGCCTAAAAAGTCGTTGCCTGCACCTGTTTTCTCATGTAATGAATGGTGGGCAACCTTTACAGCATCCCGTAAATATGTAAGTTCATGTTCTCCAAAGAAGCTCAAAGCTTTCGAGTAATCAAAACGAACGTGTGTCATGAATGATCCTCCATAAATTTATTTTTCACTACCCACTTTATCGAATGATGAAGGGATTATCAAGGATGGCCCCTCTTGTAAGCGTACCCATTTTCAGCATTTTTTTTACTTTTTTAGTTTTGTCTATTTTTCACGTAATTTTTCCTATTTTTTAAAGGTGTTATGTTTAAATATACATTTTTTACTAAATTCATTAGAAAAATAAATACAAAACTCGGGCAGCTAATGCCCGAGTCTCTCCATTATAATGATGCCCGATAAATCTCTAAAACATCTTCACGATTTAATTTGGTAAAAGTGCCAAACTCACCGTTCGCCATCGCTCTTTCAGCCATTAGCTCAAGCTTGCTGTCATCAATATTATAATCAGCTAGCCGAGCTGGTGCGTCAATGCTGTTCCAGAACTCTCGTAATTTTCTAATTCCTTCAAGTCCCGCTTCTTCCGCACTTTTCCCTTCAGGGTCAACCCCAAACACCCTGACTGCAAGCTGCTGGAAGCGTTCTGGTTTCACGCTTAGGTTATGCTCCATCCAGTGTGGGAAAAGGATAGCCAGTCCGCCGCCATGAGGAATGTCATAGACAGCAGATACCGCATGCTCAAGGTTGTGGGTCGCCCAATCGCCGTGATAACCCATATTTAGAATACCATTTAATGCCATAGTTCCGCTGTAAAGAATCGTAGCCCTCTGTTCATAGTTTTCAAGGTCTGCCAGCAATTTTGGCGCTGTTTCCATTACAGTTATAAGTAACGATTCACACATCCGATCCTGAAAATCGGTATTTTCCTCTAGGTGAAAATAATGTTCCAGAACATGTGACATCATATCAACAATTCCATAAATCGTTTGATCTCGAGGAACCGTATAAGTATTAACTGGATCTAAAATTGAAAATTTCGGGTATGTTACGCCACTTCCCCAACCGTATTTTTCATTTGTTTCCCAATTGGTAATCACCGAGCCAGCGTTCATTTCTGAACCAGTTGCGGCAAGCGTCAATACGGTACCAAATGGCAATGCTTCACGAGGAAATGCCTTTTTAATAACCAAATCCCAGGCATCACCGTCATATTTAGCACCGGCTGCAATTAGCTTCGTGCAGTCGATGACACTTCCTCCGCCAACAGCTAGAAGGAATTCAATGCCCTCTTTTTTACAAATTTCCACACCTTTTCGGGCAGTTGAAATACGAGGATTCGGTTCCACTCCGGAAAGTTCGAATACTTCCACACCGATTTCATGTAATAATCCAGTGACCTTTTCATAAAGGCCGCTTCGTTTAATACTTCCACCGCCATAAACAAGTAAAACTTTTTTCCCGTAAAGAGGTACTTCTATTTTCAATTGTTCAAGCTGACCTTTTCCAAAAATTAATTTTGTCGGATTCCAAAAAGTGAAATTTTGCAAAATAAACACCTTCCTTTTCATTCTCCATTATTATGGATAATCTGTAAATTTGCAAAAAACTTGATTAAAAAAAGAAATCCCGGCATCATTTGATGATGCAAGGACTTCTTATACCCATCCCCTAAACAAGGATGCCTCTGCTATTTTTCTTACACCTACCATGTAAGCGGCTAAGCGCATGTTAACGTTTCGGGTTTGGGCCAATTCATAAATATCATTGAAGGATTTGACAAGCTTGATCTGTAATTTTTCCGCTATTTCCTCTTCATTCCAATAATAGCCTTGAATATTTTGTACCCACTCAAAATAAGAAACAGTGACACCGCCTGCCCCGGCTAATACATCTGGCACTAGCAATATATCGCGCTCTGTGAGTATCCTTGTTGCCTCTAGCGATGTAGGTCCATTCGCTGCTTCTACTACAATACTAGCTCTAATGTTACCGGCGTTTTCAACTGTAATTTGATTGGATACTGCAGCTGGCACTAATATATCACAATCCTTCACGAGCAGTTCTTCGTTTGTTATCGCACCTTCGAATAAAGTAGTGATCGTGCCAAAGCTGTCACGACGTTCCAGCAGATAATTAATATTTAACCCATCCGGATTATAAATGGCCCCATAAACATCAGAAATCCCAATAATTTTCGCACCGGAATCATGCAAAAACTTGGCGATGTTACCGCCGGCATTTCCAAATCCTTGGATAATCACACGAGCCCCTTTTATTGGCATTCCTCGTTTTTTTGCCGCTTCTTCAATACAAATGGTTACACCTTTTGCACCAGCGGTTTCGCGCCCTTCAGAACCTCCAAGCACAAGTGGCTTACCTGTAATAAAGTCGGGCGAGACATTTTGGCGAAGACGGCTATATTCGTCCAACATCCAAGCCATAATCTGGGCATTGGTATACATATCTGGTGCCGGGATATCCTTTGTTGGTCCGACAATTTGGCTGATTGCTCGAACATAGCCGCGGCTTAAACGTTCAAGTTCACCCGATGACATCGTCCTCGGGTTACAGATAATACCGCCCTTGCCTCCCCCATAAGGTAGATCCGCGATCCCACATTTCAGGCTCATCCACATCGATAAAGCCTTTACTTCTTCTTCATTGATTTGGGGATGAAAGCGGACACCACCCATTGTCGGTCCAACCGCATCATTATGCTGGGCACGGAAACCTGTAAAAACCTTAGTAGAACCATCGTCCATACGAACAGGGATCCTGACGTTGATCGTTCTTAAAGGTTCTTCTAATAAATGGTACATATCTTGGTTGTAGCCAAGTTTTGTTAATGCATCGTGAATAACAATCTGTGTTGATGTAAGAAGGTTTAAACTCTCTTTTCCATCTCCATCAGTAGTCCCCATTTTGGCACCCCTAGTTTTTTACATTTACCCTACATTTACTGGCAGTAGATCCCCACTGATTAAAACTTCATTTTAACCCAATACTTTGTTTATCCGCTCAATTGCCCAATCAAGTTCTTCCTTTGTGATAACAAGCGGCGGCGCAAACCGGATCACCGTGTCATGTGTTTCTTTACATAAAAGTCCATAGTCTTTTAATTGCTCACAATATTTACGGGCATCTTCCGTCAGCTCCACACCAATAAACAAACCGCGGCCACGTACTTCTTTAATGAGCGGATTTTTAATCTCTGTTAATTTACTGATAAAATACTCCCCGAGCTCTAACGATTTGTCGGCAAGTTTTTCATCAACAAGTACATCAAGAGAAGCAATCGAAACAGCACACGCCATCGGATTTCCTCCAAATGTTGAACCGTGGGAACCTGGATTAAATACGCCTAAAACATCCCGATTGGCTACGACACAAGAAATTGGGAACACACCGCCTCCAAGTGCTTTTCCAAGGATATACATGTCTGGTTCAATACCTTCCCACTCACAAGCAAACATTTTTCCTGTACGCGCCAAACCTGCTTGAATTTCATCAGCAATAAACAGGACATTATTTTTCTTACAAGCATCAAAGGCTGCCTTGATAAAACCTTCAGGTGGAATGACAATTCCTGCTTCTCCCTGAATCGGTTCAATTAAAAATGCTGCCGTGTTTGGAGTAATGGCTGCTTGTAAGGCCTCTAAATCACCATAAGGAATAAGCTTAATTCCTGGAAGCATTGGCCCAAATCCACGTTTATATTCAGCGTCAGACGATAATGAAACCGCTGTCATGGTTCTACCGTGAAAATTTCCGATACAAGCAATAATCTCTGCTTGGTCTTCAGCGACACCTTTTACATCATAGCTCCAACGCCGTGCTGCCTTAACTGCTGTCTCAACAGCTTCCGCACCTGTGTTCATTGGCAGAACCATTTCTTTATTCGCTAATTGACAGACTTTTTCGTACCATATTCCAAGCTGGTCATTATGGAACGCACGTGAGGTTAATGTAACCTTATCTGCTTGATCCTTAAGTGCCTGAATGATTTTTGGATGGCGATGACCTTGGTTAACAGCGGAGTAGGCACTCAGCATGTCCATGTATTTGTTGCCTTCAGGGTCTTCCACCCAAACACCCTCAGCACGTGAGATGACAATTGGCAGTGGATGATAATTATTGGCACCATATTTCTCCGTTTTTTCAATTAATTCATTTGTATTAATGTTTGTTGGCATAAATCATTCCTCCATTTCATTCCTAAGATATGTATAGACAATTCTATTGTAGCCGAGCCTGAATAAAGAATGAACACTTCCATAAAACTTTTTTTTAAAAATAAAAAAAGCCTAGTCCCTACTACTTCAATAGCAGGTCCCAGACTTCTAATGGCATTATTTTTTAATTTCCTCACGCTGTGATTGGTCAATCCATTCTTGGAGCTTATCTTTTAATGTGTTAAAACCTTGCTGACCTTCAGCTTCAGGAATAATTGCAGCTGCTTGGCGCTTGCGCGGCTTCTTAGCTTTAGGCGCTTGTTGGACAGGAGCTTCTTCTGTAGCACGAATCGAAAGGCCAATTTTCCCGGCACTTTCATCCACAGATAACACCTTAACGTTAACTTCATCTCCGACCTTAAGATGTTCATTAATATCTTTAACATAACCGTGCGTGATTTCTGAAATATGCACTAGCCCTTGTGTAGATTCATCTAGTGCTACGAACGCTCCGTAAGCTTGAATTCCCGTTACCTTACCTGTTAAAACACTGCCTATTTCTATCTTTTCTGTCATGAAAACACTCCTAAGTAAATGAATTATTTATCCCTTATATACGCATTAAAAGATTATATCACAATATTTAGGATTAAGCAAAAAAGCTTGTCACAAGAAAAGCGGAAGCCCCCGATTAGTGGCGAAGGAGCTAGACATTTCTCAAAGTTCTCTGATATAAAATTCTGATTGTCTAAGAAAACCAAGTTCTCCCGATATGGATCAGAAATTCATCAGAACTTCTTAACAAATTGTTCACAACAGGAATAATAAGATCAAACTATCTAATGATATACTAATAGTGAGTAACTATCCTTTCTAAGAGAGGTGACCAGTATGAATTCAATCGGCCACACTATTAAAACTGTCCGTGAAATGCGTAATATGACCCAGCAGGAGTTGGCACAAAAGGTTAGAGTGGGAACACAAACGATCGAGAAATATGAAGCTGGGGAACAAATTCCAAGCAGTCAGACCATCTTAAAATTGTCCACTGTTCTTGATATCCCTGCATCAGAGTTATTACAGCACAACCAGGTTCATACAAACTCCTCACCTAACGATTAATGTCCCATAATAATGAAGCTTGCAAAGCGGTAGAGTGTACCGCTTTTTTTATTTTTTTCTAAGTCTTGAATAGAATAGTAAAAAATTGGCTAACCTTATAACATAAAGCTTTCTAGGATTCCCCCCTTTTTGAAGTGGACAACCATAATTGGTATGTCCGCTTTTTTTCATTAAATCGAGCAAGATTCGTTCGCTTTGATGAATAATAAATCATCGGCCATTTTTAAGCAGTGGCGCATCGGAATTATTTTTTCAAATGAAAATTCATATATCGTTTGGATTCTCTTGGCCAATTTACCAGCATCATCAAGTTCATGGATGGCTTGGATCACATCAGCAATTTCCGTTTCATAGCTTCCATTTTTCAAATCAAAGGGATTCCATTCATTTAAAACATCAACGTACTGCAAATTATTTTGAATTTCTTTTCTCATCGTTTAGCTCCTATTATTTTCACATTTAATGAAAATATTTTATCATAAGAATAGACAGCATTAAAAATTACAGGGGTGAAGGTATGTCGATATTTAATGAGAAGATTGACCGTTTAAAGACGTCATCAGTCAAATGGGAGTTAACGAAGGAAATCTATGGAGAAGAAGATTTTACTGCAGCGGTGTTGTTCAAGCAATCAGTGCCGCAATCCAAACGTTTACCAAAGAGGGAGACCGAGTTTTACTACAATCGCCGGTCTATACCCCATTTTTCGAAATGATTAATAAAAACAACCGGACAGTGGTGAATTCGCCGTTAACGCTCGTAAATGGAAAATATGAGATTGACTTCGTCCGCTTTGAAAAAGCTTTACAAGAAGGCTGCAAACTTTTCATATTATGCAGTCCGCACAATCCTAGTGGCAGAGTTTGGACAAAAGATGAGTTATTAAAAATTGGTGCGTTATGCTTAGAATACAATTGTCTTATTCTTTCCGATGAAATTCATTCCGATATAATTTATAAAAACTTTCAACATCAACCAATAGCTTCTTTAAGCGACGAACTGTCTGAACGTGTGATTACCCTTATTGCCCCAAGCAAAACGTTTAATCTCGCCGGATTGCAGGCCTCAGCAGTTATTATCAAAAACGAGAAATTACGAAGCCAATTTAATGAAACGTTAAAACGACAAGGATTTTTCACAATAAATACATTTGGCATTATTGGGATGGAAGCGGCATACCGTGAAGGTGAAGCATGGCTCGAGGACCTGATCGATTATTTACAAGAAAACAAAGAGTTTGCCTTCACATACCTAAGGGAGCACCTGCCTGAAATTAACTGCATCGAACCGGAAGGAACCTATCTCCTATGGCTTGATTGCAGAAAACTAGGTTTAAGTGACAAAGAATTACACAATTCTCTTATCCAAAAAGGGAAACTGGCACTCGAACCAGGAACTAAATATGGACCTGGCGGTGAAGGTTTTCTCCGCATGAATATCGCCTGCCCTAAAGCGGATCTATTAGAAGGGCTGGAGCGATTGAAAAAGGCTCTAAAATAAGTAAAAAGACGGGCTTATTGCTCGTCTTTTTCATGAGATAAGAAAGTATAAAATTTTCGACTTTGAGAATTGTCCAGCTCCAGCGCCCAGCGGCTAGTGTACTTCGCCCTTTTCCCTACAATAAGTCAAAGTGCTCCAGTCCATACGCCGCGCAAAGGAAGCTTGTGCTTTTCTTATTTATTTCAATACGTATTCAGCTAAAACACTTTGAAGCTCATAAATATTTAAGTTTTTGTTAAATTGTTTTTGCAAAGGAAGGGCATTTCCGGAGATCCAAATCTTCAGTTCCGCTTCTAAATCAAAGTTACCGTTCGTTTCAATACTGAAATGGGTGATGCTTTTATAAGGAATCGAATGATACTCCACCTTTTTCCCCGTTAACCCCTGCTTATCTACAAGGATTAAGCGTTTATTCGAAAAAATAAACAGGTCGCGGATTAACTTATACGCTTTTTCAATACTCTCATTTGGTGCAAGTATTCTCGCAAATTCCCTTTGAACCTCGGCGGCATTAATCTCTGAGGCATTACCCATTAAGCCATCTAAAAATCCCATTTCACTCACCCTCTCACTCTTCTTATTCGATTATACAAAATTACCCAATTAAAAACCAGACTCTGGATTTGACAGGTCCATTATTTTTCCAACCATTCTGTGTGGAAAGTACCCTCCCGATCAACTCTTTGATACGTATGAGCCCCAAAATAATCCCTTTGGGCTTGGAGTAAGTTGGCAGGTAGGACCTCTGAGCGGTAGCTGTCATAATAAGCAAGGGCACTAGAAAAGCCGGGCACAGGTATTCCAGCTTTGATAGCAATCGAGACTACTTCTCTTGCTGCATCCTGATAATCGGCGACAATCGTTTGAAAATAGGAATCCATTAATAAATTATCCAAGTCTGGATGACGATCGTAGGCATCTTTAATATCTTGCAAGAAGGCCGCTCGAATAATACAGCCTCCGCGGAAAATCATTGCTATTTCTCCCGGTCTTAGATTCCAATCATATTCTTCAGAAGCCTTTTTCAATTGAGCAAAGCCCTGAGCATAAGAAATGATCTTACTGAGGTACAAGGTTTTTCGAAGCAACTCGATAAAATCCTTCTTATTACCGTCAAATTTATTGTTTGATGGGCCCCTTAATACTTTACTTGCACGCTCACGTTCATCCTTCATCGCCGACAGAAAGCGGGAGAAAACAGATTCGGTAATAATCGACAGCGGCACAGCTAAATCAAGGGCACTTTGACTTGTCCATTTTCCGGTTCCTTTTTGTCCAGCTGTATCAAGAATGACATCTACTAACGGCTTACCTGTTTCAGGATCTATTTTTGTAAAAATATCGGCTGTAATTTCTATTAAATAACTATCAAGCTCCCCTTGATTCCATTCCTTAAACACTTCATGAAGCTCCCCTGTAGTCAAACCAAGCAGTGCTTTCATTATATGATAAGCCTCACAAATTAATTGTATATCGGCATATTCAATGCCGTTATGCACCATCTTTACATAGTGTCCTGCACCATTCGGACCAATATATGTACAGCATGGATCTCCGTTCACCTTGGCAGAAATAGCCGTTAACAGGGGTCCTACCGCATCATATGCTTCCATTTGTCCGCTTGGCATGATAGACGGGCCAGTTAATGCACCCTCTTCTCCTCCCGATACTCCTGCACCAATGAATAAAATTTCCTTTTCAGCAAGGTCCTTATTCCTTCGTATCGTATCTTGATAGTAGCTGTTTCCGCCATCGATGAGTATATCACCTTTTGCTAAATAGGGAAGCAGTGATTCAATTGCTTTATCAGTAATTACTCCGGCATTAACCATTAGTAATATTTTTCGCGGACTTTCTAATGATTGGACAAATTCTTCAATATTTGTCGTTCCAACTATTTTTTTTCCTTTATTTTGTTCTAAAATTTCATTAACTTTCTCTGCTGATAGGTCGTACACTGAGACCGGGAAGCCCTTGCCTTCAAAATTTAATGCCAAACTTCTTCCCATTACTCCAACTCCGACGACCCCTACTTGTTGTTTTTCCAATCTAAACCATCCCTTCAAGGTGTAAAAAAAATTTCAATATAGCTATATTATATATGAAATTTTTTAAAACTACTCTTCGATGAACCTAGAATCCTTTTAAAAATATCTAGATCTTAAAAAAATGGGTGAGCGGTGACTCCCTATCTATTAAGGTTTATGGCCGAATTTATGAACTAAGGAACGAAACTCCTATTATGATTTGTTAAATGAAAACTCGCAGATTAGTTAGTCCGATAGGTCGAAGACAGAGGCGTAGTTGAATTTATCCTTTCCTTTTAGCTAAAAACTGGCCTCCAGATTTGGAGGCCAGTTTTTAATTTACGCTATGTAGCAATTGTTCTAACATATGCCGACCTGTCAGCAATGTTTCGCCACCCCCCTGGGCAAATGAGTCATTTCCTCCCCCCTTTCCATTTATAAGAGGAAGAGCAGAACCAAGTACCGTTTTCATATTTTCCGAGCGGGCTTGTCCCCTGGCACAAACGAGCTGGAGGCGATTTTCATTTTCGGAAACGAATAAAACCAATGTTTGTTCCTCTTCTGAGATGATGGTTCGAGCCAGTTTCTGAAGCTCTTGAATCGTCCGATTTTGAAACACTTCACTCACAATCTTGTTCTTATTTTTATCTAGTAAATCTCTCGCTTCATATTTCAGCAATTGGTCTTGATAGGTTTCCAGTTCCTTTTCCAGTGTTTTTCCGTTCTCAATCATCCGTCTTACCGCCTGTTCCATCCCTAGTTCTGGAGCATTTAACTGCTTCGTTAACTCAAGCAGCACTCTTTGCTTCTGACCAAATTGGGTCAAAACCCGTTCACCGCAGATAAATTGGACACGGATGTTTTTCCGTTGCCTTTCCCAATCTAATATTTTTATCGCCCTTACCTCACCAGTTGCCTTCGGGTGGGTCCCGCCACAGCCGTTAACATCAAAATCAGGAATAATCACTAGCCTGATGTTGTCTTTTACTTTTGTTTCTTTTCGTAATGAATAGAGGGACATCTCCTCCTCATTTACCCATTTTGTTTCAATCGGCCGATTTTCCAAAATCATTTGATTGGCGAGCTCTTCTACCCTCTTAACCTCACGTTCAGATAATGCGTCAGTCTCTAAATCAATCGTTACGATTTCTTCACCTAAGTGAAAGCTGACCGTCTTATAATCGAATAATTGTTCAAAAGCCGCAGAAAGAATATGCTGACCGGCGTGTTGCTGCATGTGATCAAATCGCCTTTTCCAATCAATCACAGCACTTATTTCTTTATCCTTGTCAATTAATGGCTCCTCAAGGTAATGGCGAATTTCCCCTTCGATTTCTTCAACATTTACGACCATTCTATTTTCGATTGTTCCCAGGTCGTAGGGTTGTCCACCTCCAGTCGGATAAAAGGCGGTTTGATTTAACACCACATACCAATTTCCTGCGGTGTCCTGCGCTTGCTTTTCTACCATCGCTGAAAAGGTTGTGATGTAAGCATCCTGATAATACAGTTTGTTTTCCATTGTCTTTGCACTCCTATTTGTTTCCATTAGTATTTTACATGCTTCTATTTTCGTTAATACTGTACGATAAATCAAGGAAACTGAATGATAAAAAAATTAAAACCTGCTCCTTCAGTTGAAGGAACAGGTAGCTTGACCGGTAAAGTGAAACTTCGATCAGTGTTTTTTTCCAACTCACAGTGATTGTTGGTTGAACCAATCAGGCTTTTACGGGCGGCTGATATCCCACTTATCCTTTTTAGTTCCTTCACAGTCTTGAAGCAGGGCTCTTACTGCCCGTTAATGTGGGAGAAAAAACTTACTTCTTTTCTTTTCTCTGCCCATATGGCATCGTCATTTGACCCTGACCGGTTTGTGGAAACCCACCCATTCCTTGAGGGAAACCGGTTTGTGGAAAACCGCCCATTCCGTATGGATAGCCACCATGGTGATAATGCCCATGATGTGGGTACCCCCCCATATGAGGATGACCAGTGTACGGGTACCCTCCCATTTGTGGATAGCCTGTATGTGGATAACCACCCATTTGTGGATAGCCGCCAGGCATTTGTGGATAACCGCCCGGCATTTGTGGATAGCCCATTTGTTGACCAGGTTGCCCTTGGAAACCGCCCGGCATTTGTCTTTCTGTCATGAAATCGCCTCCTAAAAGTCTCATGATAGTGTATGTCTGCTTATTTGGATGAGCATAGATTTTCACCCATGTAAATTGAGATTCTTTCCAAATTTAAAAAAATAGGCAAAAAAAATAGAACCAGCAAATGGTTCTACATCTTATAAATTTATTTTCACTTAATTTGTAACAAAAATTAAAGGCGCTACGCATCAGTTAAAGCCTATTTGTTTTCATCCTGAGCTTTCCTTTGTCCTGCTTTATTTTTATCTTTAGAAATTTCACCACAGGCAATTCGCTTACCTGAATCCCCTGCCGGCTGGGTCATGCCATCATCCTTTGATTCATCAACGACAATCGAAGTACCCTCTTTTGTTAAAAGTGATTTTTTTCCTTCCTTTAACGTGACATTTGGTGCCATTAAGTCCGCCTTAACCGACCCGTCATCGTCTACTATTAAATTCGGTAGGTCACCCGCATGAGCACCCTTTGGGTGCAAAAGTCCATGCTCCTTCTTTTCAGGATTAAAATGGTTCCCGGCAGATTTGAAATCTGGTGCCATACATTTTCCCTTTTCGTGAATATGGATCGCGTGTTCCCCAGGAGACAGCCCCTTCAAATTCACGGTCATTTTAACACCGCTGGACTGTTCAGCCATTTCTACCGTCCCGAGTGAATCTCCGACTGCATTAAACATTTCAACATTAATCTTTTTGATGTTCTTTTCCATACAGCCTGTCAGCATAAGTAGCGGAATCATCATCCAGGTTTTCTTCATTGGTATTCCCCCCACTAAAGACAATTTGCCTTTAGTATAAACCAACCAAGATTGCGCTATTCAATGTTCGATATGGTACTAAAGAATACACAATGTAAATGCTGACTCTCGTTACCAACTACTTTGAAACTATTATTAATTAAAGTACCAACCTAATAAAGGCGGTGAGAGCAGAGCTCGACTTCACATCTTTCGTCTAGTGAAATGGGTATTTCACTTTAACTGGTTAAAGTGATTCATTTTTGCGGCGCTCCGCCCCTTTTCCACAAAAAAAGAACAGTTTTTTTTAACTGTTCCGTTGTGTATGATCTTGATTTTTTAATTGTTCTTCAAATTCCTTTGCCTTTTGTGCCTCACGTTTTGAAACTTTTATGATGAAGCGCATCGTAAACACTGCACCAATCATAAAAATGGTCAGACTAATCACGGCTGGAATATATTCTGATTTATCTTCTGGAAAGTATAGAAACATGGATAGTACGGATGGTAGAAACATTTCTTTTCTCCCTTTCTTTAAAGGAACTACTCAAGTGTTAATTATAGCAACAAAAAACGTTTCATACCAATGAATCATTCCGAGACCATTCACTTATTTTAAAACTTTAATCTTTTTAATGATGACATCTTTTTCTGGATGATCCTGGGCAGCTACTGGTGTGTCGGCAATCTTATCCACGACATCCATTCCCTCAATCACTTGGCCAAAAACAGTATGCTTATGGTCAAGCCATGGAGTTCCGCCATTTTCATAAGCAGCAATAATTTCCTTCGGATACCCTGCCTTCTCCATTTGCGACTTCATCGAATCATCGAGTTTCGTGCTTTGAACGATGAAGAACTGGCTTCCATTAGTGTTTGAGCCTGAATTAGCCATTGACAAGGCACCGCGCAGATTATAAAGATTTTTCGAGAATTCATCTTCGAATGGTTTCCCCCAAATGCTCTCACCACCAGTTCCGTTACCATTCGGATCTCCACCTTGAATCATAAAATCTTTAATGACTCTATGAAAAGTGAGTCCATCATAGTATCCCGCTTCACTATGCTTCACAAAGTTCTCTACTGCTTTCGGAGCATATTCAGGGAATAATTTGATTTTAATGTTTCCCATCGATGTTTCCATTTCAATGAGTTTCTCATTTTCTGATACCTCTGTGGAAAGCTGAGGATAGACTGCATTTGACACTTGTTGATCCCCTTCCTTCTGTTCTGTTTTTGGCGTGGACGTTTTCGATTTTGCTTCTTCTTTCTTCGTGCTTGTCCCACATGCTGCCAAGACTAGAACAATCGTCAATAATGTAAATAGCATTTGCCATTTCTTTCTCATTTATCATCCCTCCATTTTTACACTTTAACCGAAAATTTGTTTTTTTGCACTTTGTTTTTAATTTACAATAATTCATTATAGAATGGAAGAAGTAGAATAAGAAAAAATAGTAGTCAGGAGTGATCATGATGGAGGAATTTCAGGTTGGTGAGACTGTCACAGCAATCTATAAGACAGGAAAATATATCGGAGAACTAACAGAGGTACGCCCGCAGCATTATTTAGTAAGAGTCCTAGCGGTAATTAAACATCCAATGCAGGGTGACTTACACAATCCAAAAGACGCAGATGTACTTATTTTTCATGAGAGACGCGCTCTCTCCTTTAGAGAACAAGCTAATATTCCAAAACAAATGGTTAAACACTTTGAGAGTGAAATCCCTGACTATCAGGAATCCTTAAAGAAGGCCGTAGAAAAAATGAAAACGGATCTAGCGGAGACCACATCACAGTTTGCTGAAATGAGTATAAAAGCGCTTGAAACCCTCGAAAAAGATTATAAATTTAGTTAACATAAAAGGCCAAATCAAGTTTAATGATTTGGCCTTTTATGCGAATTCATTTAATAGTTTAGAAAAATCAATTCTGTCACCAATCGTCGTTGGCTCTGGTTTTTCTAAATAGCGTTTATCCTTTTCAACGAGTTTGAATATATTATAGGTAGTCAATGCATCATCGAGTGCCCGGTGATGTCTGCCTGTTCCTTCTTTTCCATATTCCTGAACAGCCTTCCATAAACCAGTTTGATTTTGGTCACCAAAAAACCTTTTATACTCCATTGATAAATCTAATTCTTTACCGTTGTTAAATGGAAAATTAATGCCCGCTTCTAAGCAATTATGCCTAAGCACTTTCATATCCATATTTCCCCAAGTTACAATGGTTGTCTCATAATGATTTTTATTGAATTCCTCCAATTTTTTTACCAGTTCATAAATCGACAGCCCTTTGTCAACCTGCTGCTGTGAAATATGTAAGAATGATTTACAGCGTTCTGATAGTTTCGGGTATTTACGGGGAGAAACAAAGGATGAAAATTGCTCGATAACCTCATTATCAACGACCGCAACGATTCCAACTTCAATGATTTCCGCGAAAAAGTCTTTCGTTCGAATATTTCGTTCTGGCATCGTAAACTCAAAATCAATGAATAAATATTGCCTTCTTTCCTTCATCATTTCACCACCTTAACTAATCCATCCTTAATACCATTATATAAAGAAACCTGTACAAAAAATTGTGCTATTTTGCTATTTTTTATTTCTTTCATTATAACATGAATTCAGTGATAATTTTTTCAATTTTTCAATAATAAACTAAAAAAGAATGGTAAATATCCATTCTTTTAAAATGAAACTATCTTATTTTTTTAGTTTCATTACAGCCATTGTACATCTTGCAACACAAATGAGGCGGTCCTGCTCATCGGTAATTTTAATATCCCAAACCATTGTTGTTTTCCCTTGATGCAGAACGGTTCCAATTGCAGTGACAACCCCCTCCGTTTTTGGACGGACATGATTCGCATTAATCTCAAGGCCTGCAACTGCTTCCGTTTCTTTATCCACTAATTCATACGCCCCAATACTTGCAACCGTTTCTGCTAGGGCAACGGATGCCCCTCCATGTAGTAAACCGAATGGCTGGCGGGTCCTTCCATCAACTGGCATGGTCGCAACAACTTTTCCCTCTCCTAAATGGGTTATTTCAATACCTAAGGCTTCAATCAATGTGTTTTCGATCATTTCCATCCCTCCGCTATGTAATTTGACTTCACCTATAACCTATTCTCCTTTTTACTTGATTTTCCCTTTTAACTAACTCTTGAATCAGAAAAAAACAGCCACAAGTGCTGTTTTTAACTTTATGATTAATAATAACCTGGATAACCCGGAGGTGGATATCCTACTGGAGGGTATCCTACTGGAGGGTATCCTACTGGTGGTGGATAGCCATAGCCACCAGGGTAGCCGTATAATGGACGAGTGGCAAAAGAAGCACCTAAACCGCCTCCCAATAACCCCCCTAAAAAGCTGAGCCCCCCTATTGCTAATGGCCAACCAAGAAATCCTATAAATCTTTGATCACCAGGGTACGGGCTTCGATAAGGGTACATGCCGCATTACCTCCTTTTTTCTGCGATACTTGCCTACACTATTTCATATGCGAAAGGGAAGAGGTTTGAGTGGGCTAAATCGTAAAGGTAGCACATCTTAAGTGCGAAGAATGAACTGAACCGTCCTGTATAAAATATATAATTGGTATTGGGGATAAATTGTCTCAGATTCGGGGTATTTCCAAGATAACCTGTATTTCAACTAAATTTCTATGCCTTTTTTTCAATAACAAGAAACAAAGCCACCGGAGAATTCGGTGGCCATGATGTTATTTTTCAATTGGTTCAAACCGTTCAACAAACAGGGCAAGCGTACGGGTCATGACTCCTGTTGCTCCTGCAGGACCAAGGTCATATGCTTTCGAAGTGGTAGCTGTTCCGGCAATATCTAAATGAACCCATGGAGTTCCTTCAGCAAATTCGCCAATAAATGCACCAGCGACAATCGCATGGCCTTCACTGCCAGGGGAATTATTTAAATCAGCAACCTTACTGTTTCTTACACGTTCCTTTTCACTTTCAAACAATGGCAATTGCCACATTTGCTCGCCAGCCTCCATCGAAGCTTCCAAAACTTGTTCATATAAGAATTCATGATTCGTCATGGCTCCAGTTGTATGCAGGCCGAGGGCAGTGATAACTCCACCTGTTAATGTAGCAATATCCACTAAATATTCTGCCCCATGGTGCTTGGCATACGTAACTGCATCCGCTAACACAAGTCGTCCTTCGGCATCCGTATTTAAAACCTCGATTGTTTTACCGCTCATTGATGTAATCACATCATCAGGCTTAAAGGCATTACCACTGATCATATTGTCTGTAGATGGAATGACAGCAACTACATTTTGCTCAGGTCTAGTTTCACCGATAATTTCCATTGCCCCAAGAACTGCAGCTGCTCCGCCCATATCGGTTTTCATCCCGACAATACCAGCTTTTGTTTTAATGGAATAACCTCCTGTATCAAAGGTGATTCCTTTTCCAACTAAACCGATAACATCTGTCCATTCATCTCTTCCTTGATATTTCAGGACAATCATTTTAGGTGGCTCAGTTGAACCTTGGTTAACGGCTAAGAAGGCACCCATACCGAGCTTTTCAATTTCCGTTTTGTCCAAAATTTCCACTTCAAACTCATATCTGGAAGCTAGATTGACTGCATAGTTAGCCATATCAGTAGCTGTCAGTAAATTACCAGGGATGTTAACCAGTGTTCTTGCAGAATTCGTTCCCTGACCAAATACATTACCAACCGTTAATGAGACCTGTACATCCTCTGCTACGAATGCTTCACTATAAACAGTGAGGTTCTCCAGTTTTCTCTCGGGTTCATTTGACTTTTGCTTATACCCCTCAAATTGGTAAGTTGCTAAGGCAAACGCTTCACTTAATGCATGTGCGGCATCCAATCCATCAAGTTTCTCCGTAACAAACGAATCTAAATAAATGGCTGTTTCCTCTAGCTTGCTTGCTTTGACATCCTTAAACAGTTTGCCAAATGACTCTTTTAGTTTGTCAAAGGTTAAATCCTTTTCTTTTCCAAGTCCGACAAACCATATCCGTTTTGAACCAATTTTTCCGAAGCTATGTACCTTACTGATACTTTTTAACTTAGCCGAAATATCACCTGATTTTACTAGCTCTGTAAGCTGACCATTAAATTGTGTATCCAGCTTGGCCAAAGATCCCGAAAATTTTTCCGGTTTGTCCAAAAGACCGATGACCAATCCTTCATGAACAGTTGCCAGATCGAATTCTTTTATTACATGAAACATTTCCACAACACCTCCGTATTATACGAATTTATTATACCGAAAATGCGTGATTATTTCGACTAACTAATCATTTTCCATGTATAACAGCAATCGAGGCAGCTGGGGCAAATTTCCCACACTTTCAAACGGTACCCGGTCGATATTCTTTGGAAAAAGGTTTTGGCATTGTTCAATGAATGGATAGACCTTTTCTAAATCCAATCCCCAAAATTTCGGGCGGTAGGCTTGCAGATAGTCATGGGCTGTTTGCATCATCATCCTTGCTCCTTTAACATTTCCATACTCATAATGGTAGATCGCTACACTCATTTGTAGAAGGCCCTTTAAAAACAAGTTATCCTTATCAGTCATCCACATTTCTTCGAGTAAATCATGGCAAGTGTAATAATCCCCTTCATTAAAGCTGACAAAAAACTCATAGTATTCAATTGGGTAATGATCCATGAAAATCCCTTCCCCTTTATTTCAACAATGATTTATTCTCATTTTAAGGGAAAAAGAAGTTCACTTCCATAACCACAAAAAAGAAAAACAGGCTAGAGGCCTGTCCTTATCTTTTTTCAGAGCTTATATACTGTTGGCGAAATACTTGCATCGCTTTATCTTCATTTAACGCTTTTAATGCTTCCTCGGTTAGTTTCCCATTACCTTTTTCAACAATATAAACATCTAGCTTTTTTTTACCCCATTTAGTATAAACATCTTCAACGGTTTCATAATAAAGGTCCAGTCTGTCACCCTTAATAGCCCCCCCTTTATCAGCAACCACTCCATAGCCGTACTCAGGGATAAATAGGATGGTACCAATAGGAAAAACGGTTAAATCTGCTGCTATAGTTGAAAATAAATCACGCTTAACTTTTACTCCTGAGTAGGTAATCCCGTATTCCGGATGGCCTTTTCTTTTTCCAGTAGATTCCACTCCCGCTGTATAGCCAGTAGCAGTAACTGTATGCTTAGGATACTTCGACCAATCAATAGAATCCTCTAATGATGGTTGTGTTCCCGAAACAGTTTGGTTTGACGAGACCAGAGCCGTTAAATGAGTAATGAGCAATTGCGCATTTACTCCAGATATGGATTGGAAGGTTGCAAATAATGCCATAATAAATAGGGCGACCATCGCAAACCGCTTTGTCCAATTTTTAATATTATTCATTAAAATTTTCACTCCTCCCAAAATATTCATTCCCAAACTGTAGGGAATTATTCAAAACAGGAGTGAAGAAATTTTTTCCAATAGTGCTTTATGAAAAAAAAAGGCAGTTTTCGCAAACATTGTTGCTTTTCAGTTATCAATAACCTTTATTTCAAAAAAATAGATTTCCCACGCAGATTGAATGGTTCAATTTGACCATCAATGATTCTGCTCACATAGGCGACCATCTATAGTCTTTTTCTGTTCGTCAGTAACCACCATTGCTACCATACCTGCTCTTTTTTTAGGTTTTCGGTCGTCAATACCCCTTATTGGCTACCAGTCCTGCTCTTTTTTTCCGTTTTCGGTCGTCAATACTCCTTATTGGCTACCAGCCCTGCTCTTTTTTCTCGTTTTCGGTCGTCAATACCCCTTATTGGCTACCAGCCCTGCTCTTTTTTTCCGTTTTCGGTCGTCAATACCGCTTATTGGCTACCAGCCCTTCTCTTTTTTTCTGTTTTCGGTCGTCAATACCGCTTATTGGCTACCAGCCCTGCTCTTTTTTCTCGTTTTCGGTCGTCAAATGATCTTAACTCAATAAAAGCAACAATCTCTTAGAAAAGAGCCCAAAAAAAAGACTTCTTACCCGGTAGGCAAAAAGTCTAAAACATTTGGTAGCCGTTTTTCCGTAACAGCTTTATCGTCAATCCCGCTGCGATTGCTCCAGCAAATCCACTCACCAAAATGAGAATATCTGCCGTTGCTAAAGAGCCGAATCGCTGTCCCAGTTCTTGAAAGGCAGCTTTACTATTTGTAAAATATTCACTAAAACTCACTTTATCAACAATAAAAATAGCCACAATAGGGTAAACTATCGCCATAACCCATGACATTCTTAGCAGCATATTCAAGATAAATCCAATTCCAAAAAACAACACAAAAAATAACAATATCGATATAATCAAGACAACAATGCTCATGTGCATTGAAATTCCCCCTTTATCACGCATTAACAGACAATTAAACCCACACCTCAATGATGAGCATTATCAAAGTAGAATAATATACACAAAGGCCCGATTGGTTCAATTACAATCAGTTGAGGATGGAAAAATCCCCCACTTTTTGATATTTCACCTTATGCATCAACATTTAGTGTACTTAATGTCGAAAGGGGAGTCAATACAAACTACTTATCGTTTACAAAAAAAAGAGCCCTTCGAAGTCAATTCGAAGAAGCAGTAGTGGCTTTTATTATAAATCCTTTTTCTTACCAGATCCCCCGCAGCAGGAACAAGTTTCTGATCCTCCAAGTACCAATTGAAAATAGCCAACTCCCGAACAGTATTCACAATTTTTTGTATCCAAGCTCTTAACTTTCATCCCTATCATCTCCTTGAAATATTAACTTAATTTTCTGATAATATACCAAGAATATTAAAAAAAGAAAAGAGCGAAATTCTTGCAAAATCCCATAAGAAAACGGATACATAGTAAGTTTTCTTTCATTATCATGATGTTACTTAAGTTTTCAAAAAATTACAAAAATATTTTATAAGCTGTATAACCAAACTGATCACCAGGGTTTATTCCTTCAATTCCCGGCTTAACGGTGGATTCATTTTGATTCATGAGATACCGCAATAGAATGGAAGCTCCTTTATCATGGATAAGTTCAGCGGGGGCGATAAACCGTGCATCATAAAGTTCATTTTCCTGAGGAATAACTCTTCCTTCCCCGGCTGGCTCTAATAAGAATAGAATCATGTTATCACTGATTTCCCCTTTAATAACACCGGTCCTAAGGCCAATCAGACCGGTTACCACGCAATCAATACCGGTTTCTTCCTTTACTTCTCTGAGAACCGCTTCATCGGCCGTTTCTCCCGCCTCGACAAAGCCTGCTGGCAGGGACCATTGTCCTTTTAAGCCGCCGTATCTTTTCTTCACCACAAGCCAGTGACCCTCACTAGACTTAACCAACCCAGAAACCGCTAACCAAACCTTCCCCCGTTTTTCCCGACTGCTCATCAAAACACACACTCCTTATGTAAAACTCATTTATTCAATCATACCAAAAAGGGACAGAAAGTTTCTCTGTCCCTTTGGATACAATAATTTTTAGAATACCTTAAATTTTCCTTTTTTCAATACAAGACCAGCTCCGCCAATCATGAAAAGTGAGCGATTATCAACTACCTTTTTCATGAATGCTGCTTTTGATCCAGTAATTTTTTTCCCAAACACAACACCGATAGCATCATCATCACCAAGTGAGCAAACTGTTCCTTTATTATCAAACTTAAAGGCTTCAAGCTCTGTCTTGTTACGTACTAATGCGGCAATGTTCCGGGCAACAAGCTCACCTTGCTGCATTGCAATTTGAGCAGTTGGTGGATATGGGCGATTGATTTCTTCATTAATGACAAGGGAACTGTCACCGATAATGAAGACCTCGTCAAATCCAGGAACACGAAGATCAGGTTGTACCTTTACACGACCTCTCATTGCTTCAAAACCAGATTTCTCAATAATGGAGTTTCCGCGAACACCTGCTGCCCAAACAACAGTTCCCACCTTAATTTCACGCGGCTCATCTTCACCCTTTGCGACAAAAATCCCGTCAGGAGTTGCTTCCTTAATCGCCGTTCCAATTAAAAATTCTACACCTTTACGCTCTAATAACGAAACTGCATAATTAACTAATTCTGGATCAAAACCAGGCAAGACAGTCGGTGCCGCTTCGACACAGGTAATTTTCACTTTATGGAAATCAACATCATACTCATGGCATAATTCTGGGATTCTGTTCGCTAATTCGCCAAGGAATTCAATCCCCGTAAATCCTGCACCACCCACAACTATGGATAAACGATTATCATTCTTCTCTTCTTCCATGTTGTATGTGGCAAATTGGTATTCAATATGCTCACGTAATTGTCGAGCAGAGTTCACATTCGTAATTCCAAAGGCATATTCTTTTAAACCTTTAATACCGAATGTTTCTGACTCACCGCCGAGTGCAATAACAAGGTAGTCATAATTGACTTCACCTTTTTCTAAAATGACTATCTTTTCTTCTTTATTTATCTCTACTACTGTATCTTGAACAAAATCAACCTTACTGCGGTCAATCACATCACGAATATCATATCGAACCTTATCATGATGGAGCGTACCTGCTGAAGCTTCATGTAACCATGTTGTTTCATAATGGTAGTCATTTTTATTAATTAATACGATATCTGCTTCATTAATACCAATTAACTTTTGTAAACGCACAGTTGTCATAAGTCCGCCGTAACCAGCACCAATAATAACAATTTTAGGCTTTCTCAAAGTGATTCTTCCACCTTTTTAGTATTTTTTATTAATTCCTCTTTTGCTTATCTTCCACTGCATTAACCATTTTTATTTTGCTTAGCAGAAAAATGTATGTGATATAATTCACGAGTGGGGCTACAGAAAAATTTCTAATCGCAAGCACATAGGAAAACGACATAGATTAAATACTTATGCATAGCAAGCTGTAATGGTTTTCCTACTGGTCACAAAAATGTGCTTTTTTTGTCACAAAATATTAACAATATATCCACATTACATCTTATGCTACTTTCACTCTATTTTCAAGTGATTTATATAAAATAATTATCATTAGAATATTAGCAATTTTAACATTCCCGTATTCGATAATTATTTAAAATTTATCGTCAGTATCAATATTTCCCTATAAAGAATGTGAGGATTTTTTTATTTTATGATATTATAGTGAGTGGAGTTTGTTACTACTAGTTGGGGGGATCTGGAGTGCAAGAAAATCAAAGAGTTTATGACATAACCATTATCGGAGGAGGCCCTGTCGGTCTTTTTACTGCCTTTTACGGAGGAATGAGACAAGCATCCGTGAAAATCATTGAAAGCTTACCACAGCTAGGCGGTCAATTATCGGCGCTCTATCCGGAGAAATATATTTATGATGTAGCTGGTTTTCCAAAAGTTCGTGCACAAGAGTTAATCAATAATTTAAAAGAACAGATGGCCAAGTTTGAACCTGCTGTCGCGCTTGAACAATCTGTTGAAAAGCTAGAAAAGCTCGAAGATGGTACTTTCAAACTAACGACTAATTCTGAGGTCCATTATTCTAAAACTATTATCATTACTGCTGGAAACGGTGCATTCCAACCACGCCGCTTAGAGCTTGAAAGTGCCGCCCAATATGACAAGAAAAACCTATACTATTTTATTGAAGATTTAAATCAATTTGCTGGTCAAAAAGTAGTGGTCTTTGGCGGCGGGGATTCAGCGGTTGACTGGGCCTTAATGCTTGAACCAATTGCTGAAAAAGTAACGATTGTTCACCGCCGGGATAAATTCCGTGCCCATGAGCACAGTGTTGAGAACTTGTACAATTCAAAAGTGGATGTAAAAACACCATTTGTTCCTGCTGAATTGATTGGCGATGATAACGGCAACATTAAGCAAGTAGTCCTTGGAAGTGTTGACGGAGAAAGCAAAGAAACGATTGATGTCGACGCAGTTATTTGTAACTATGGCTTTGTTTCTTCACTTGGGCCAATTAAAGAATGGGGTCTTGAAATCGAAAAGAACTCGATTGTCGTGAATTCAAAAATGGAAACGAATACACCGGGAATTTATGCAGCTGGAGATATTTGCACCTATGATGGAAAAGTAAAATTAATTGCCTGCGGATTTGGTGAAGCACCAACAGCTGTAAACAATGCGAAAGCATTTATCGATCCAAAAGCAAAGATTCAGCCTCTGCACAGTTCATCGATGTTTAATAAATAAAAGTAAAAGGCGTCCAACATCGGGCGCCTTTTATTTTGTATATTAGCATTCCTCAGGTGTACCAGTTGCCGTTGCTGTACGGAACGATGACCCGCAGCCACATGATGCAATGGCATTTGGATTTTCGATGGTAAAGCCGCCGCCCATCATTGATTCTTTATAATCAATTTTGGTCCCTTGTAGAATAGAGGCACTCTCTTTATCAACTAGAACTTGGATGCCATGCTGCTCAAAATGAAGGTCCTCTTCCTTCACCTCATGGTCAAAGCCCATTCCATAGGATAGCCCGCTGCAGCCGCCGCCTTTTACACTGACACGTAAAAGAGCACCTTCTTCTTCGTTATGTTTCATCATATCCTTAATATGCAGTGACGCTGCTTCAGTTAATATAACTACATCTTTGCTCATCATAATTCCCCCTTTTTTGAGGCTTTATATATAGTATATACACATAGGATTTAGGACTCAACTGATTAGATTCCAATAATATAATATATGACAGCTATATAAAAAGAGAGCGACCTTGCTCCCTTTAAATTAAAACATTGGATTTTCTTCCAGGTATTGATAAATATTATCGACCAGTACATCAGGTGTGCTCCCAGTTACGATCTCACCATTAACAAGAGCATAAAGAGTGGTGGCACATTTTCCACAATATCCGAGACATCCATATTCAATAATATCCAAGTTAGGATCTTTTTGTAGTTTTTCAAGTGCCTTTTGAGCACCATTTGCCAGGTTGCTAATACAAAATTCAATGATAGGTTTAATCATTGCTCTCACCTCTCCACAATTAATTATCCTACCCTAATTAACCCGCTAGGTCAATTACCATGCCCATAGCATACTGTCAAGAATAGTATGAAAAATGTTGTTATTTGGACACAATTTAGATATACTCTTATGAGGAAAAGAAACAGAATATTATTCTAATATATTTTATATGAAAACCGGATAAACAAAGGGGAATTAACCATGAAAAACCTTGTGATTCTCGGTGGGGGATACGGTGGGATGAAGATTCTAAACGAACTTCTTCCACACCATTTACCAGAAGACGTGACGATTACATTAATCGACCGGGTTCCATACCACTGCTTAAAAACGGAATACTATGCATTAGCTGCTGGAACGATTTCTGATAAAGAAATACGGGTTGCTTTCCCAGAACATCCTCGTTTAGAAGTGAAATACGGTGAAGTCACAGGCATCGATGCAAAGAATCAAAAAATAATCATCAAAGATGCAGAACCAGTTGCTTACGATGATTTAGTGATTGGCCTCGGCTGTGAAGACAAATACCACGGTGTTCCCGGCGCGGACCAATTCACTTACAGTATCCAAAGCATTGATAAATCCAGGCTCACCTACTCTATATTAAACAATCTTGGACCAGGGTCTGTTGTCGGTATTGTTGGTGCAGGTTTGAGCGGAGTAGAGTTAGCAAGTGAATTAAGTGAAAGCCGTGAAGATCTAAACATCAAATTATTTGATCGTGGAAAACATATTCTATCATCGTTCCCAGAACGTTTAAGTAAATATGTTGAAAATTGGTTTATTAGAAACAATGTAGAAATTATCAATGGTTCCAATATTACCAAAGTGGAAGAAAAGCGTTTATATAATCACCACGAGCCAATAGATTGTGATGTGATTGTTTGGACCGCAGGAATTCAAGCCAACCAAATTGTTCGTAATATGGATGAAGAAAAGGATCAACTGGGGAGATTGATTATCACCCCGATCCACCATTTGCCTCATGACGAACATGTTTTTATTGTCGGGGACTGTGCAAGCCTTCCACATGCTCCAAGTGCCCAATTGGCTGAAGGACAGGCTGAACAAATTGTTGAAGTCTTAAAAAGACGTTGGAAAGGCGAAGAGCCTCCTGCTTCCTTCCCACAAATTAAATTAAAGGGAGTCCTAGGTTCCCTTGGGAAAAAGCATGGCTTTGGGATGATGGCCGATCGTCCTATCACAGGACGTGTCGCCCGCTTATTAAAATCAGGAATTCTATGGATGTATAAATTTCACAATGGGTAAAAAAGAAAAGCGGAAGCGACCGTTTGATATTAATAAAAAGGACATTCCATTTGAATCTGGAATGTCCCTTTTTTTACACTGCTTTATACCCATGTTTCTCAAGTTCGGCAAAAATAGTTTTTAAACGTGGGTTTCCTTCGCCAACTACTTTTTCTTTAATGACGACAACTGGATAAAACATATCCTCTTCGATTACTTTTTTTGCAAAATTAACTTTTTCACTATCTCCTACGGGCTGATAGATATCAACATATTTCATTTTAAAGGGCTGCTCGGGAAACTTTCTGGCAATGGCAGCTTCCAGCCATTCATAGGTTTCCTTAGACGAAGGTAAATTCACACAGCTTGGACATAATTGTTCAGCACCATAAAGTACAATTTCCACTTCATTCGTATTCATATAACCATTCCCAACGTTTTTCTTATATTTTACAATAACTATAGAGTAAAAACTAAGAAATAGTTTTTAAATGTGTCTTTTCCTAATTTCT
Organism: Neobacillus sp.; assembly: GCF_031988165.1. Taxonomy (NCBI): domain Bacteria; kingdom Bacillati; phylum Bacillota; class Bacilli; order Caryophanales; family Bacillaceae; genus Neobacillus; species Neobacillus sp. The sequence goes on along the minus strand of NZ_DALZYO010000001.1, from coordinate 151,561 downwards.
GAGAATGGATTTTTAACACCGTTGACATTATAATGTAGATAGGAAAGGAGTCGATTAACATGGAAGAACAAGCAATGTTTGAGCAAGTCCAAGAAGTATTAGATAAATTACGTCCATTTCTTCTTCGTGATGGCGGGGATTGCGAATTAGTAGATGTAGAGGATGGTATTGTTAAGCTCCGCTTGCTAGGTGCATGTGGCAGCTGCCCAAGCTCAACCATCACATTAAAAGCCGGCATCGAAAGAGCTCTTTTAGAAGAAGTTCCAGGCGTTGTCGAAGTAGAACAAGTATTTTAATAAAACCATAAAAAACAGCGATTGCCAGTAGCGGCAATCGCTTTACTATTTTTCAAGCTTGAATTAAACCCTAACTAAGGGCTTCCACTCTTTATTCACCAGTGTTTTTGGCTTGTTTCCCTCAAGGACGGACTCGATATTATCAATACAGAGCTGCATCATCGCAGTTCTCGTTTCTACACTAGAGCTGCCAATATGCGGCAGAGCGACTACGTTTGGAAGCTGTAGTAATGGATGATCTGCATTAATTGGCTCCTTTTCAAACACATCGAGACCTGCTCCTGAAATTTCACCCGCCACTAATGCCTCATATAAAGCCTGTTCATCCACAACCGGTCCTCTTGAAGCGTTAATAAAAATGGCAGACCGTTTCATTTGATTAAAGACTTCTCGAGTAAACATGTTTTTTGTTTCTTCCGTTAGCGGTGTTAAACAGACAATGTAATCTGACTTTCCAACAAGCTCCTCAAAAGATGCATACACTGCACCCAGCTGTTGCTCAACCTCGGGCTTTCTCGTCCGGTTATGATAAAGGATATTCATCTCAAATCCTGTCGCCCGTCTCGCAACAGCTTCACCAATTTTCCCCATACCGACAATCCCGATTGTCTTATGATGAATATCATGCCCTGCTAATAATAACGGGCTCCAGCTCTTCCAATTCCCTTCTTTCACAACCTCTGCTGCTTCAACAATCCTCCGTGCCGCTGCCATTAGTAAGCCGAACGTTAAATCAGCCGTCGTATCTGTCAGCACATCCGGTGTATTACAAATGGCAATCCCTTCTCTGCATGCTGTCTTTACATCAATATTGTCAAAACCAACAGCAAGGTTTGCGATAACCTTTAAATTATCCCCTGCCGTTAAAACAGTTTCATCAATGGCATCGGACAACATTGTCATTAGGGCATCCGCTTTTCTTGCTTCTAACAACAATACCTCTTTCGGGACTGGAACATCTTCATAGTCCCACATTCCCACATCAAATTTTTGCTGCATTTCATTTATTACAGCGTCTGGAAGCTTTCGCGTAATATAAATGTAAGGTCTCATGCTGCATTCCCTTTCTTTATTTCTTTAGCTCATTTTATTTTATCACAAAAGATTGCAGACTATTTAAAAAGCCACTCTAGCTGTGGCAGGTTCAAACGATTAATGGGCGCTCCGGCTATTTGAAAGAACCCAGCTAAAAACCGTTCATACTCGCTTGATTGTCTTAAAATCTTACTTAGCTGCTCCTCACAGATTTTCTTTTCCTGTTCGGAACGCGTTATATAATAATTTTCAATACATTCAAAGTAGTGAAGTGGAAAGATGATGCGCGAATATAATAATCGCCAAGAAAAGGAAGATAACGGTTCAATACTTTGGTACTCTGCAAAAAACTGCCTAAGGTCCACATCATAGGTTTGGAAATTACGAAAATATCTCTCCCTTGTCCACTCGGCTAAATCACGGCTTCGATGATCAAAAACCCAGTCAAACGGATTTTTAATCATATAATGGTTGCCCCATGTTTTTTGGGAAAAACGATCATGACAAACAGTGCCGCTATCCGTTTCCAGTGGTTCATCATCAAGCTCCGTATCAACCAAATATTGAATAGCATTCTCCGTTAAACCAAGATAATAAGGGAACGATTCAACAAACATTCGTTCAAACTCATCTTCCGGTGTTTGAAAAAGTAGACCATTCCAAACCTTTTCCATTTGCTCTAACCGCTTTTCCCACAGCGACTTCCATTGTCCAATCCTGCTCGATCTCTCGATTTGAAAAGGAACTCTCCTGCCGCGAGCGTGGAATTTGGCAAGCTTCCGCCCAAGCCTTATTTTTCGTGGTTCATCGCTTTGCCGATTTGCTAATACACAATATTTATTTTTTTCCCATTCTGAAATTAATTGGCCATCCTTTGTTGGCAAAAATAGGGGGACATGTTGATCCCCATAGTTTCTTAAATGCTCGGCAATTTTTCCAAGCTCGGTAATATCATCTTCTTCTTTACCGGCCGGATTCGAAATGATATACAGCCAGCCATTCCCTCGTAGTGCCTCAAGGGTATCTAATTTTACATATTCCTGTGCCGTGATGCCATACTGATTTTCAAGCATTTTTTGAAGCATCCGAGTCCCCACCTCTTCTTCAAACCTTTTCTTAAGTCATGTATATGTATTAGCCTTGGAAAACTTGTTGTTTTCACTTTTTTTTCACAGAGAATGTTGCAAGGAAAAGGCATATTTTGTATAGGACTATTACACTCAAAATTGCATATCTTATGGAAATAGAGTATATATAGTGAAAATACAAAGAAAAGGTGATCAAAGGAATGGCTGACGACAAAAAAGTTGATCTTACCGAAGAAACTGCACGCAGATGGCTGAAAGAAAGAGGCGTCGAAGTTCAAGATATGGCCGATTTAGTTTTCTTTTTACAGGAAAAATATCATGAAAACTTAAAGATGGAAGACTGTTTGGCAAACGTGGAACGTGTCCTTTCGAAACGAGAGGTTCAAAACGCCATCATCACCGGAATCCAACTAGATGTGCTTGCTGAGAAAGGTATGTTAGAAGAACCTCTCCAATCGATCATTGGCAGCGATGAGAGTCTTTATGGAGTTGATGAAATATTAGCCTTTTCAATTGTTAATGTGTATGGTTCCATTGGGTTCACGAATTATGGATACATCGATAAACTAAAGCCCGGGATATTAGCGCATTTAAATGATAAATCCACAGGGGAATGTCATACCTTTTTAGATGATATTGTGGGCGCGATAGCAGCTGCGGCATCAAGCAGACTGGCACATCGGGCTGCAAGAGCTGAGAAAGAAAAATAATAATCGATTGGTGAAGACAGATGCGAAGTTACATTTATGCCTGAGAGGAAAGTTTCCTTTCCTCTCGGTCAAATTAAAAGGATGGGGCGCCCCCATCCTTTTGTTATATTTCCCACTGATCTAATGTATCAATTGTATAAGTCGGCATTCGCTCATAGCCGGCAAGCAATTCTTTCGTCGTTACACCAGTATGAACTAGTAGCGTGTCCATGCCGGCATTCATTCCTGCTAAAATGTCGGTATCATAATAATCGCCGACCATCAGCGTCTCTTCTTTTGCTGTGCCTAACACCTTTAATGCCTGCTCCATAATAATAGATTCTGGCTTGCCGATAAAGATCGGCTTTGTTTGCGTGGAAACAGTAATAACCGATGTTAGAGATCCATTGCCTGGCAGTAGTCCTCTTTCCGTTGGAATGGCAATGTCACCGTTGGTAGAAATAAATGTCGCACCATTGCGCACGGCTAAACATGCGACGGTTAATTTTTCATAGCTGATGGATCGATCAATCCCCACAACCACGAAGTCCGCCTTCTCCCCTGCCAATCGAAGTCCTTTTTCCTCTAGAGCTGCTCTAATTCCTTCTTCACCAATGACATAGACAGACGCGTCGTTTTTTAATTCAAAAATGTAATTTGCGGTTGCCTGGCTTGTCGTAAACACAAGCTTTTCTTCCGCTGGGATGTCAAAGTCAAGAAGTTTTTCAGCTACCTGTGCCGGCGTCCTCGATGAATTATTCGTAACAAATAAGTAAGGTATCCCCTTATCCCGAAGTTGTTTAACAAAATCAGAGGCTGCTTCAATCCGCTCTGTTCCTTTGTACATGGTTCCATCTAAATCAATTAAATAACCTTTATAATTTTTCAAAAAAATCACTCCTTAAAAAATATCATGCCCATCTAAAAAAAGACCGCGCTAACGGTCTAGAAATTAGTTTTTAAATGCCGATACCGGCCCTAACTCATTAGCAAGGTAATCACGTACATTTTCAGCAAAAGTCACCAATTCAGGAAGATAGGTTGAAAATGGCTGATGCAGCTCGCTATGATCAATTGCTATGTAATCTTGGACAAGTTTTTTGCGATATTGAATAAGGATTTTTAAACGTTCTCCTGTTTCCGAAGAAATAACTTTTTCATCGATTAAAATGTCAATAATGTCGTCATAGCTACCAGGGTCTCGCATGATAAAACCATCAATCATAGCATTTCCGACATCTAAGACAGACTCAATCATCATTTGGCTTAAACGCTCTAATGCTGCTTTTTCGAGTGGTGTTGACCAAGCCTTTTGGTTTCTGAAAAGAGTGACTTGTCCTTCTAAATAGATTAACGTTGCTTCAATTTTTTCACTGTCAACAAAATACATATCTTCCACTTCCTCCATTCTAAGTTGCCATACTATTTACCAGCGCGGATGGCCGTGCATAAAAATACCCTTGAGCTAGATCAACATTATGCCGCATGAGCACGGATGCTTCCTCTTCGTTCTCAATCCCTTCTGCGACTACTAATGAACCCGCTTCTCTTGCAATCAACATTATTCCCTTTAACATCGATTCTTTTAATGAATTCTTATCAATGTTTTGAATGACAGACCGGTCAATTTTAATAATATCGGGCATGATTTCACCAATTGTACTCAAACTGGAATAGCCGGCTCCTGTATCATCCATGGCAATCCGAAACCCCATTAATCGTAACATTTTTAGATTATAAATGAAATTCTTCAAGCCCTCGATGGAATCGGTTTCGGTCACTTCAAAGGTAATTTGCTTAGATGAAATCCCTTTATATTGCTGCATTAGATTTTTCAAATCGCGGGTAAAGCGGATATTTCCAAGTGTCAGCGGTGTACAATTGACAAAGATATCTTGGCGGCATCTCGTTGCCTTTATTTGTCCTAAAACCTTTTCAATGACAATCATTTCAAGTTCATACAGCATACCTGTCTGCCTAGCAACGGAAAAAAGCGGTAATGGACTTTCTAAGAGCGTTCCTTTGGGACCGCGGGTAAGCATTTCCAAGGCGCATATTTCTTTAGTTGCTACATTTATAATCGGCTGTGCTAATAATATAATATCCTTTTTGGAAATAATTCTTTTGACGGAAAACACCATTTCATTAAATTCAGATTTGACTCTTTTCTCTGCCATTGCAATGGCCTGCCTATGGGCTCTTTCAATGGAATCGTTTAGTGAATAATACTTTTTTTCAACGAACATATAGCCTGTGACAAATATTGGCTGGATAGAGGGATAATGTTTATGCAGGCTCCGCTCCACAAGAGAGGTAATTTTTTTCATAAGAGAATCGATTTCAGAGAGGCAAAGACGAGCATCGTCAACCTTTATGTATAGCGTCAAACTATCACCATAAAAATCATGAAGTGTAATGACATTCTGCTTCTCTATCTCCAATTCAACAGCAATGCGGAAAATTTTTTTTATCTGCTTTTTAAATTGCAAAAATAGCGATTGACTTAATTCTTCTGATAATTCGTTCATATTTTTTAAATTAAAAACAAGAACAGCGACTTCACAACCATCATTAATGGCAGATGTTACTCCTTCTAAAACTGGATTCCGTAAAACAAACGGGGGAGGATAAAAACGAATGGACGACAGGGGTAATAAAAGTTTTCCCCATTGCATTACATTCGTAAATTTTTCCATGTTACGACGGACCATTAAATCATCCCTCTCAGAGGACATTATTCGAGATTTAGTAATATTATAACATAATTTGACATCTTTCGTATTTTTTCAACAGCAACATTCTTGAAATATTTGCATGAAATTTGTTTTAGGTCCCATCACTTTGATTAATTTGTTACTATATAGAAGATGTCAATTTATTAAAGGAGACCTTCTAAATGAAAGAACGCTTTTTTTTATATGATGATACAGAGGATACAAAAACAAGATTTGTCAGCTTTGTCGGAGAAAACCAACGATTTGATTTAGCCATCGTTCAAAGCAATCGCCATTACGGGAAGCAACTTGTCTTAGATATTCAGGGAAATCGCTTTGCGATTATTGGCCACGATGATTTACAAGAGGAAGGCTATTTAGAGCATGCGTTTCAATTAAATGAAGCAGATGCCGAGGAATTACGCTCCTTCTTAATGGAATTAGTCTAATGTCCGTTCATGTTTTTCGCGGCATCCGGCATACTAATAGGTAAAAAGGAGCGTGAAAACATGACAGAAAAAGATTCAAAAATATCCACTGAATTATCGAATGTAGAGAAGCAGCAAAATTTCTTGACTGCACAAGAATTTCCAGAAGGACCTTATGGTTCATCGATTAGAGTTAACGATTCTGTTCAAAATAAAAGCACTCCATGGAAGGAAGGGCAGCGTCATTATAGTGCTTTCAATTATGAAACCAAATCACTGCACCAGGATTTACCAAGGCAGATGGATGGGGCACACCCCACACATGATGACCCGGATAAAGATGAACAGGGACCGTATAACAAATAATTGAATCAAAAAAACGAAGGGTTCAGTCCCTTCGTTTCATTTTTTTACTTTTTTCAATACAAAATAAGCACAGCCGAAATTACAGTACTCATAAAGGTACTCACTTAATGTACTTATTTTTGAATCAAAGGTAGCCTTTTGATTTTGGTCATCAAAAAAACCCTTTAACCGGAGCTGTCCATAACCCCAATCCCCGACGATATAATCATATCTCGATAATATATCACTATACCTTGCTTTAAGAGCTTCTTCATTAAAACCGTTCCGATGTTCCTGCACTATTTCATACATCGTATTATTAATTACAAACATGCTTTCTCACACCTCTTTTACCAAACAATTCCTACTATCATTATAACCAATTCCCCATCAATTGCTAAGAAAAAAAATCTTCCCTTTGGCTATTCTAATAAGAGGAGGTGAATAAGTTGAAAAAATTAATCATAATCATGGGATTATGTACGTTAACAGCCTTAACCGGCTGCTCAAAGAATATGGCGGGTCGTGATGTATATGAGGAAAGCGGCAACACCATTAACGTCAACAATAAAAGGCATGATCTTTATAATGAAGGAGCCAGCCGTGGCGTTCGGAATGTTAGCAATAACTACGGCTTTGTCCGTCACCAAAAAAGTCCGTTGATGAATGATAATACAGCTAATAACCACTATACGGCGTTAGACCGTGAGCAGGTTGCTAATGCCATTAGTAAATACAGTACCAATATTCCCCATGTGAACGATGTAGCAACACTTGTCACCGATCAGGAAGTACTTATTGCCTATCAAACCGATTCAAAGGATAGGAATTTAACAGCGGATCAGGTGAAGAAAACCGCGATGTCAATTGTTCCTAGATATTACCACGTTTACGTCACAGACAATAAAGTGTTAATACGGGATGTGGAAAATCTCGCTAATCTGGATTCAACAAGCAGGAATGCCCGCAATTTAGTCAGTGGGCTGATTACCCAAATGAAAAAATCTCCACAAGGATTGCGAATGAACGCGAGTGAAGATGAAAATGGTCTCACCCCAGATGACCATAATATAAAAAGACGCTAATCAAAAGAGTTCAGACCCAAGGTTTTGGGCTGAACTCTTTAATATTTATGCTTCTTTTGCTTCTTTTTCACCTAATAATTGTTTATGCTTTGCCGCGGCATTAACTTGTTCGTCAGCATGGTAGGAAGAACGAACAAGCGGACCTGCCTCACAGTGGCTAAAGCCCTTGCTGAGAGCAATTTGCTGCAATTCCTTAAATTCATCAGGGGAATAATATTTTTCAACCTTTATATGACTCCTTGTTGGCTGTAAATATTGTCCAATGGTCATGATATCTACATTGTTTGTTCGTAAATCATCCATCACTTCAATAATTTCTTCTTTTGTTTCACCAAGTCCAATCATTAAACTTGATTTTGTCGGGATCGTTGGCTGCATCTCCTTTGCTCGGCGGAGAAACTCAAGTGAACGGTCATATTTTGCACGCGCCCTTACTCTTGGGGTCAAGCGTCTTACCGTCTCAATATTATGATTTAAGATATCTGGTTTAGCATCCATTAACAGCTGTAAATTTTCTTCTTTGCCGCCCATATCGGAAGGAAGAACTTCAATACTAGTAAATGGACTTTTGCGACGGATCGCGCGAACGGTTTCTGCAAAAACAGCGGCCCCTCCATCCTTTAAATCATCGCGGGCAACTGCTGTAACAACTACATGCTTAAGGTTCATCAATTGAACAGAGTCTGCAACCCTCTCTGGTTCCTGCCAATCCAGTTCAGTCGGCAGCCCTGTTTTTACCGCACAAAAGCGACAAGCACGGGTACATGTATCCCCTAGAATCATGAAGGTTGCCGTTCTTCTTTCGGCCCAGCATTCATGAATATTAGGGCAACGAGCTTCCTCACACACGGTATGAAGATTTTTTTCACGCATCATTTTCTTTAATCCAGTGTAAGCTTCATTCGTGTTCAGCTTTATTTTTAGCCAATCCGGCTTTCTTAATATTTCTTCTTTCTTACTCATTCTTACACCCCTTGAATTTCTATTATTACTTATGGATAAGTGAGTTCTTCTGAATCACTTTAACATACTGCAAATAGAACGACAAGCAGGCTAGCTTTACTTTCGGATTACCAATTATTAACCCTAATGAAATTGCTAAGAAGTCATAAACTAAACTTGTACATTAACTGGAAGGAGGATTCCTGGTGCGTACTGTTGTCATAATTGGAACTTTCCTTTTATTCTTTTTCTTTTCATTGGCTGTTAGAGATGCTCATGCAAAAGAACCTGTTCCCTATCAGGAAAGAATGATGCTTTATCAAAAGATTGAAACGGTTACGCAAATTCCTTGGTATTACTTAGCGGCCGTTGATCAATATGAAAGAAGTATCCGCCTTGCCCGTCGCGATTTGCCAAAACCAGAAAGCACAATTGCCATTTATTTTAGACCTGAACAATGGGCCGGTTTAACGAACCCTAATATTAAGGAGGAAAACCCTGCTGTTATCCAGTTTTTTGATGGGATTGGTGGCGATGGGGATGGCGATGGACAAGCGAGTTTAAAGAATGACGAGGATGTTTTATATTCGTTTGCCAAATATCTTCTTTCATATGGGGTCGATGATGATAATCTAAAAATTGGATTATGGAATTACTATCACCGTGATAAAACCGTAGGAATTATTGTGGGAAAGGCAAAAATATATCGTCATTTTGGCCGGATTAATTTAGATAAACAAGTATTCCCTGTGCCTATTCGCTCAAATCACAGCTATCGCAGTACATGGGGGGATGCACGTGGCTGGGGCGGAAGAAGGATCCATGAAGGGACTGATATTTTTGCCGGCTATGGGGTCCCTGTTCGAGCTACCAGCTATGGGATTATTGAAATGAAAGGCTGGAACAAGTTCGGCGGCTGGAGAATCGGTATCCGCGACATTAATAACACGTATCATTATTTTGCTCATCTCAGTGGCTTTGCCAAGGATTTGAAGGTTGGACAAATCGTCGAGCCAGGCATGGTTGTTGGAGGTGTCGGTAGCTCCGGGTACGGTCCACCGGGAACCTCAGGGAAATTCCCGCCCCATTTACATTATGGGATGTACAAAGACAATGGGATTACAGAATGGTCATTTGACCCCTACCCGCATTTGGCCAAATGGAAGCGTCTTGAACGGATGAATACGAAGAAGAAATAAGGACTTCCATCGGTGGATAGTCCTTATTAATTTCCAGACTTATCTTTAGGGAGTTGAAGAGAAGGTGGAGAGCTGTTTCCTCCATTATAATATTGTGGAACAACTCCCTGTACTAACGTTCCACCCACAAAAATGCTTTGGTCCAGTTTGGTTATTTTTGTAGCAAACGGCGTAATGATTCGAACAGACACTTCTAAATGAATGGAAACATCTATCCATGTATTATTAATCCCGATAGGTTTAGGATCTATTTTTACATCCGGACGGACATCACCAATGGCATTAAATTTCACCGGAATTTTAGGACCTAAATTACCGAATAAGGCGATATTGGTTGCTTGACCGATTGGGACATACCAAACAATCCCATCTGAGTGTTTCGTGACGTTTGTTTCAATTTCCACATCGGTTACATGCTCTAACGATGAAAGGTCGCCTTTTTCTGCAGCTGTTAAGTTCTTTTGGATCTGACTTGTTATTTCAGATAATTTCCGATTGACGATCTCTGTTTTTAAATTAGCACTTGGTGCACTTCCGTTAGGGCCTGGAGTTATTTCAATTACATTATTAACATCCCCAAAGTCCACTGCCTTTTTACTAATCGCTTTATTTATTACCAATGAAGCTATTTTTCGGGTTTGTGACTCAGCATATCCCATGAGTATTGGCTCGATGCCTTTATTGACGAGCCATAAACCGGTAGCAGTGGAGAAAAGAAAAAAGACAAATGATAACAGAAGGACATAGCGGAAAGGCAGTTGTCCACGCCACTTGCGCCGTCTACGAAACTTGGCCAAGAAAATCACCCCTTCTTGCTATATGTATGCTTGAAGAAGAGGAACTAGCCTATTAAATTTTATGATAAAAAACGGCACCCTTTATCTCAACATATCAAAAAAAGCCCGCTACCCAAGCAGACTTTTAAATCATTTTCAGTAATGCATCCTTACCGATCATACCCTGATGAATACCTAATTCCTCTGCCTCCAAGGTAACTGACTCTAACGGCGCATTAAGAAGCTGATCAATCGTTCTTACTCCGACAGCCCGGCCGGCAATAATCTTGCGGTCCTTTAATTTTTCATTTAATAAGCCAACGTCTAAGGCACCGCACATGATATATCCCTTATCACTTGACACTGCAAGCAAGGTTGTTTTTGGAAGTAAAACCGAAACCGCCAAAAAAGTATGGCCATTAATTTCAATAGGTAAAAGATCAATCAAAGGGTCCCACACTCCTTTCCTCCCTACCACTTTATGATAATAGTTAAAAAAGAGTGTATTATAAGAAAAGCTCCAGCGCCTTGGCGTTGGAGCTAGACAAATCATAAATCCCTTTGCAATTTCCATTTTAAAATATCCCGCAGAAATTCCGGCAGAAAATATTTTTTTTGCTTATATGGAAGGACTCCTTTGAAAAAATGGCCAAAAGTGAACATATCCGGAAGGGCTAACGTGTAGGTCTTTTCATGGTTCAATTCACTACCATCCACAAAAATCGTGTTCCCCTGAAAGCTAATCCGATCATATACAAATACCCCCAAGATCGTGCCTCTGAAACCTAGGCCTTTTATATGCTTATGGTGTATACCCTCATCCTTCGATTCCCTCAAAATCTCATATAACTCCTTGCCTGTCAGTTCAACCACACACGGATTAATCGGATGGGGACAAATCGCAAGTAGGTCATAATCAGTAACATCGCCTGCTAATGGGCCTAATAGCAGGCCGGCGTTAATCATGGCACAATCGGCGCTACACCATTCTCTTAACGCCTTGCAAAGAAAAAGTGATAGCTCCGTTTCCTGGAAAGGATCATTCGGCATTTGTTTAATAAGAGAAGTGACTTTTTGATTTAACAGTTCCTTCCCTTTTTTTAAATAAGTAGCAATTTGCTCTTGTTCATTTTGAACAAGAGGTAGCTCCTTAACGTCATAGAGTATGGCGCTTTTGCTCTTTATTGTTTTTTGTTCATCTAAGCTAATGGTAATATGACCGACAAAATAACCATACTTCCCCGCTGCCCCGAGGAGTGTGTTGCCTACTTGCTTCCCTTCTTCTAGAAAATGATGGGTATGGGCACCCAAAATAACATCGATGTCAGGAAATTCAGCAGCGATTTGTTCATCTTCATGAAGCCCTAGATGAGAGAGTAGTATGATGACATCAGCATCGTCCTTTAATGAATGAAGCCATTTTTTCAGCTCAGACAGCGGTTCTGTTAGATTCCAGCCGAGCAATTCATAAAGCTGGATAAAGGGGGCCGTTAAACCGATAACGCCTATCCGTGTACCCTTTTTCGTATGATAGATGTTGTAAGGTTTTATCCAGTTGGGATATTCCTCTTTATTTTTATGAAGGTTCGCAACCAGGACATCGAACTCAGCTTCGTCATATAGGTGATTTAAATTTTCATAGGGAAGGTTAACCCCCTCATTATTGCCAATGGTGACGGCTGTAAATTCGCATTCATTTAAAAGGGCAATATTTCCCTGCCCTTTCGTCGCCTCTGTATATGGATGCCAGCGATCAATAAAATCACCAATGTCAAACAGGAAAACATCTTCTCCCACTTCTTGATGCATGGCCTTTTTCCGTGATAAAAACTGTTGGATACGAGGCCAATTTTCAAAGTGGCTGTGAACATCATTTGTATGATAAATATGGATCGTTTCCATTTTGCTTTACCCTGTAATTCCTTGGTAGATTAAACGGATACCAACAACGATAAGAATAATTCGGATGATCCAGACAATCGTTTTACTTTTTAACTTCGTGTTTAAAAATACACCAACCTTTGCGCCAATCCAAGCTCCAGGAACTAATGCTAAAGCGTAGAGCCAATTCACATTTCCTAAGGCAATATGTGTGATCGAGCTTAAGATAGATGTTGGTAAAATCATAAACATCGATGTAGCTGTGGCCACGTGCGGAGGGAAGAAAAACAATAAAATCATCGTTGGCACCATTAACGAACCGCCGCCAATTCCAAATATCCCTGACAAAAAGCCAACAACAAAGGAAATAAGAATTCCTATGTACGGACTAAAACCATATTCGAGACTCATGCCGCTATTATCGGTAAAAGTACGGACAATGCCCTTATCTTTTCGATAGGGAATCGGTTTTAATTTTTCTTTAGCTACTAACACTAGCGATACAAAAAGAATAAAAACTCCGAAATAAATATTAAACGAGTGCAAATCCAGCTTTTCAGTGACCCAGGCACCTAAGATACTCCCCGGACCGCTTCCGATTAGGAAAATCAAGCCGCTTTTATAATCAATTGTCTTATGTTTCATGTAGGATAACGTTGAAGATAGCCCTGTGAAAATCATTGTAAATAGGGAGGTTCCTACTACCACCTGTGGTGTAAGATGGCTGAAAGTTGATAATGTCGCTAAATAAAGTAAGGTAGGAACAATAATAATTCCTCCTCCCATGCCGATCAATGAACCTAGTGAGCTCGCTATCAGCCCTACAAAAACTAAGATAATCCATTCCATGTTTTCACCCTCTAAATCTGTGTTGTGAAGCTTTATGTTATGTCCAACTGTCTCAAGACGTTCTGTTAAGTAACTTAACACTAAAAAAAGTCGGCGTCTAGGTCAGGCCGACGGTTATTAAAATAAATCATGCTGTCTTGGATAGGACGGCTTCCTAAATTAATTCATGCTTGTGTTGAATAGGACGGCTTCCTAAAATAAATCCAGCTGTCTTGGAGCAAGTCCTTGGTATTCTATTTGCAAAAGATTCATCATTTCCTTGGCATTATCGGCCGCATCCCCGCCAGAGTTGTTGTTAAACAGGAGATAAACATTTAAGCTATCCTTGGCTAATTTTCGAATGGAATTTGCCCATTGTTGTAGTTCTTGTTGGTTATAGCGATAAAGATAGCGTACCTCACGCCAATTTTCGGCATTCCGTTTTTGCCAGCCATGAACGTTTCGACCATGAAATCTTACCAAAACTTTATCAGGATTGGTGTTCTCTAATACCGTTGGAATGGACCCCTCCCCAGATTGCGGTTCATCACAGATACTATGAATCCAGTTTTGTGTTTTTATAAAATCAAGTGTTTTTTGATAAAATTGAGGAGCGAACCAAGATTGGTGTCTGAACTCCAAGGCACATGGGTTGTCCCCCATTTCATTCCTACACCATCTTAAGTATTCAACATTTTCTCGTTTACATGTAAACCAGGGTGGAAATTGGAAGAGGACCATCGCCAATTTATTTGTTTCTATGTAGGGTTCCAATGACTCTTTAAAGGCATTAAACATAGCTTGTCTGTTTTCAAATGGGATTTCACCACGCAAATGCCCGGTCATGCCTTGGTAGGCTTTGACGATAAACTGGAAGCCTGTTGGTGTTTCATTGACCCACTTCTCAGCATTTCTTTTTGGCTGAATCGCATAAAAAGCCGAATCCACTTCCACTATCGGAAAATGGCCTGCATATTCCTTTAATTTATCTCTAGAAGAGATTTGACCTGAATATAGGCTGTCATGGTCGCCCCAGCCTGTTACACCGATGTAGATCATAACTGTCCCCCCCACAACTAATATTAACATAACTTTTTTCACTTCTATCTGCTAGGGCAATAAATAATTATATAACCTGATTAATTAGTATAAGCCTTACACATCTCAAATATTGTACAAGCCTAAATAGTTTTATGGAGGTGTTTGAAAATGGCAACAGTTCTGGAGTCAGTATTTTTACGAGATGTGCAAGGTCAAATGATACTCATGAATTGCGCAGTTTTACAGTTCAAGGATCTTCTGTAACGCATGATGGTACATAAATGATGTGCTTTAACCAAATCAAAACATGACTGCCCATGTCCTAGGACCAACAATTCCATCAACCACTAATCCTTTTCGTTTTTGGTAAGCTTTCACTGCCGCTTCTGTTATCGGTCCGAAAATACCATCTGGAGTGACACCAACTACTCGTTGAATTCGTTCCACGTCTTTCCCCCTTGAACCTTTTTTTATCAAATAACCAGGGTAGGCAACGATGGAAGCAAGCGGTTTTGGAGTTGGTTTGGAAGGTGCGAAATCACGGTAAGACCAGTCCATGTCTACATTCCCATTAATACCGTTAACCTTACCGGAATTCGTATATTGCCAAATGTCTGCATTTCTCCCCAAAGTACTATTATAACGGGCAATCCACAACGCAGATGTGGTAAGTCGGCTTTCATCCAATTGCTCTTCTAAGAAAGCCTTACCGGTATAAAGCATGGCAACATAGCCTGCATTTGTTAACGCATCAAGGAAAGCAATAGCAGCATCTGTTAGGACCGTTTTATTTGCCCCACTTTTATTTTCTTCAAGATCTAATACAGCCGGGTAGGTAAGCTGGTATCCTTTTATAACACTTAGAAAATAGGCTGCTTCAGCTTTAGCTTCAGCTATAGTTCCAAACTTTGCATAATGATAGGCCCCAACATCGATGCCTGCACTATTCGCTTTTGGTACGTTTTCATTAAACCAAGATACAAACGAATAAGAAGTTCCTTCTGTTGCTTTCAAGAACGCAAATTTAACCCCATCTCCTGCTACTTTGTTCCAATCGATATTTCCATCCCAATGTGAAACGTCGATTCCTTTAATTTGAGTCATTATTCATCACCTCTATATATTTTTATGTTATTTATAAGGAATTACTTGTACTACTCACTAATTTCCGGGTTTGCAAAACAATTTTTGATTAAAATATGGCCAGAATTCTTTTGGAAAAATTGATTGGCTCATTTTTCGATGATTATGGCTCATTTTTTCATGTTATTGGCTCATTTTTCAATGGTTTGGCTCATTTCTTCACGATATTGGCTCATTTTCCTGGATTATTGGCTTTTTTACCAAATAAACCCAAATCAAACCCCATTTTCCATAAAAAAAGAATCCGCAGAAAAAATATACGGATTCAATAACTATTTATATATGTTTGGTTTGATACAGTCTTGCTTACCCTTAGCCGATAGAGCCTTCCATCTCGAATTTGATGAGACGATTCATTTCAACGGCATATTCCATTGGTAATTCTTTTGTAAATGGCTCGATGAAGCCCATAACAATCATTTCTGTCGCTTCTTGCTCAGAAATACCGCGGCTCATTAGATAGAAGAGCTGCTCTTCAGATACTTTAGAAACCTTCGCTTCATGCTCTAGTGAGATATTGTCATTTAAGATTTCATTATATGGAATCGTATCGGATGTCGACTGATTATCCATAATTAATGTATCACATTCAATATTAGAACGGGCCCCATCTGCTTTACGGCCAAATTGAACGATACCACGATAAGTAACTTTACCACCGTGCTTAGAAATCGATTTCGATACAATCGTTGACGACGTATTTGGAGCTAAATGAATCATTTTTGCTCCAGCATCCTGGTGCTGGCCCTTACCGGCAATCGCAATCGATAACGTCATGCCGCGGGCGCCTTCACCTTTTAAAATAACAGCTGGATACTTCATTGTCAGCTTAGAACCGATGTTGCCATCAATCCATTCCATTGTTGCGTTTGCGTCACAAACCGCGCGCTTAGTAACAAGGTTAAAGACATTGTTTGCCCAGTTTTGAATCGTTGTATAACGGCAGTAAGCATCCTTTTTAATAACGATTTCAACAACGGCGCTGTGTAAGGAATTCGTTGTATAAACCGGAGCTGTACATCCCTCTACATAATGCACATGTGCACCCTCATCCACGATGATTAACGTCCGCTCGAATTGTCCCATGTTTTCGGAGTTAATCCGGAAGTAGGCTTGTAACGGCGTATCCACTTTAATACCTGGTGGTACATAGATGAATGAACCGCCAGACCAAACTGCAGAATTCAAGGCAGCAAACTTGTTATCTGTTGGTGGGATGGTTTTTCCAAAGTGCTCACGGAAAATATCTTCATTTTCTCTTAAAGCGGAATCCGTATCCTTAAACACGATTCCTAATGCTTCAAGGTCTTCCTTCATGTTATGGTAAACAACCTCTGATTCATATTGAGCAGATACCCCAGCAAGATACTTTTGCTCTGCTTCAGGAATTCCTAATTTATCAAAAGTTGCCTTAATTTCTTCAGGTACCTCGTCCCATGATTTCTCTGATTTCTCAGATGGCTTTACATAATAGGTGATTTCATCGAAGCTTAATGAATTCAAGTCTCCGCCCCATTGCGGCATTGGCATCTTGTAAAAATGTTCGAGTGATTTTAAGCGGAAGTCAAGCATCCACTGCGGTTCATTCTTCATTTTTGAAATCTCTTCGACAATCTCACGTGTTAAACCACGTTTAGATCGGAATATGGAAACGTCTTTATCGGCAAAACCGTATTTATAATCACCGATTTCCGGCATTTTTTTCGCCATCGTCGTATTCCTCCTTCTTAAGCGAATGGGGCAAACATAGCCCTATTCGGTCTATTGTTGTTCCTCTTCCTTCAATCCTTTTTCCATCGCTTTCCACGCTAATGTGGCACATTTAATCCGCGCTGGAAACTTGCAAACCCCTTGAAGTGCTTCGATATCACCTAAATCGATATCGTCCTCATATTCTTTTCCCTGCATCATATCAGAAAAAATCTTGGCCAGCTTAAAAGCATCCTCCACTTTTTTACCCTTAATAGCTTGGGTCATCATAGAAGCGGATGACATCGAAATCGAACAGCCTTCCCCTTCGTACCTTGCGTTTGTGACGATTCCATCTTCCACTTTCATGGTCAATTGAATCCGGTCACCACAAGTCGGGTTATTCATATTAATGGTATGACTGCCATCTTCAAGAATACCGCGATTGCGGGGATTTTTATAATGATCCATAATTACTTGCCGGTATAATGTATCTAAATTATTAGAAGACATCGCTGAAATACTCCTTTGTTTTGACAAGTCCTTCAACTAATTTATCTATATCTTCTTCCGAATTGTATAAATAGAAACTAGCACGTGCAGTTGCTGAAGCCTTAAGCCACTTCATCAGCGGCTGAGCACAATGATGTCCAGCGCGGACAGCAATCCCTTCCGCATCTAATACAGTTGCGACATCATGCGGATGAACATCCGCCAAATTAAACGTAACCATCCCGGTTCGTTTGGCAGGATCGAACGGACCGTAAATGGTCATGCCCTCAATAGCAGCCATTTTTTCTAGCGCGTAAGCAGCAAGCTTTTGATCATGCTCGGCAATATTGTCTAAACCGATATCATTTAAAAAGTCGATAGCTGCTCCAAGACCGATGGCTCCGGCGATGATAGGCGTGCCACCCTCAAATTTCCACGGCAATTCCTTCCAGGTTGATTCATACAATTGTACAAAATCAATCATTTCGCCGCCAAATTCAATTGGTTCCATGTTTTCAAGCAGATGTTTTTTTCCATAAAGAACGCCAATCCCAGTAGGGCCACACATTTTGTGTCCTGAAAAAGCTAGAAAATCACAGTCCAAATCTTGAACATCCACTTTCATATGTGGCGCACTTTGCGCACCATCAACGACCATAATAGCGCCATTTTCATGGGCAATTTGGGCAATTTCTTTAACAGGATTGATCACACCAAGGACATTCGATACGTGCATGACAGACACAATCTTCGTGTTAGTCGTAATGGTCGCACGGACATCATCCAGTGAAATCGTTCCGTCTTCTTGAAGTGGAATGTATTTCAATTGAGCTCCCGTCCTTCTTGCCACCTGCTGCCATGGAATGATATTACTATGGTGCTCCATATAAGTAATGACTATTTCATCGCCTTCTTTTAAGTTTGCTGCCGCATAGCTCGCTGCAACAGTATTAAGGGATGTCGTCGTTCCTTTTGTAAAAATAACTTCTTGAGTCGATTTAGCATTGATAAACTTACGAACCTTTTCCCGTGCACCTTCGTAAGCATCCGTTGCTCTTGTTCCTAATGTATGCACACCACGGTGAACATTGGAATTGATTTCACGATAATATTTTTCAATCGTTTCAATTACTTGGAGCGGCTTCTGTGATGTAGCAGAACTGTCTAAATACACTAACGGATTTCCATTCACTTCTTGGTCTAAAATGGGAAATTGTTTGCGAATATCCTGGATATTCATTAGCGAACTTTCCTTTCAATCACTTCTGTTAATTGTTTCTTTACTCCTTCAATTGGTAGCTGTTTCACCACAGGAGCTAAGAAACCGTGAATGACCAAACGTTCCGCTTCTTTTTTTGAAATCCCGCGGCTCATTAGGTAATACAGCTGTACTGGGTCAACACGCCCAACAGAAGCGGCGTGACCAGCCACAACATCATCCTCATCAATCAAGAGAATAGGATTGGCATCACCGCGTGCTTTTTCACTGAGCATTAATACACGTGAAGTTTGTTCTGCATCCGATTTAGAGGCCCCGTGTTCAATTTTCCCAATTCCGTTAAAGATAGAAGTTGCACTATCCTTCACAACACCATGATTTAGGATATTCCCAGTTGTATGTTTGCCAAAATGAACAACCTTCGTAGTGAAGTTTTGTGTTTGCTCCCCGCGTCCGACAACAACCGTTTTTGTATCGCCATTAGAACCATCGCCAAGTAAATTGGTTGTGTTTTCCGAGATCGTATTTCCCTCGTTCATCAAACCAAGTGCCCATTCAATGTTAGCATCTCTGCCGGCAACACCGCGGCGATTGACATAAGTGGTAACTCCCTTAGCCAAAGTATCAACAGCACCATATTGAATCTTCGCATTTACATTCGCAATCACTTCGGTCAAGATGTTGACTAAAGTATTGGATGTTTCTATTGTAGAAATGTAATTTTCTACGTATGTTACTGAACTGTTATCATCTGCGACAACAATAACATGATTAAATAGATTGGCTTCAGCATCATCGTGGACATAAACAGCTTGAATCGGTTCAGTAATTTCCACATTTTTAGGAACGTATAAGAATACCCCGCCATTCACAAGTGCCGCATGAAGAGCAGTTAAGCGATGTTCATCAACGTTAATAGCCTGTGTCATGAAATACTTTTTCAACTGGTCGCCATGTTCCCGTGCTGCTGTAAAAATATCGGTAAAAATAACACCTTTGCTTTTTAAGTCTTCTGATAAAGCTAAATAAGCAGGAGTTTGATTTCGTTGAATATACAAATTCTTATTTTTAGCATCCAGATCAACTAATTCCTTTACCTCTTCCGGCAGTTCAGCAAGTGATGAATAGACATCGCTTTTAACGGTATGTTGATTGAATTGCGTGAAATTCCATTTATCGATTTTCGTTTTATCAGGTCTAGGCATTGGCAATTGATCTAAATCATTTAATGCCTTTAGACGAAACTCTTCAAACCATGCAGGCTCGTTCATTTCTTTTGAAAAAGAACTAACAAACCCCTTATCAAATGGTAATTTTGTTTCTATTGTCATTTTAATCCTCCTAACACTCTCTTACGCTTCTTGCCCAACTGTTTCATCTTCAATTCCGAGCTCTTGCTTGATCCAGTCATATCCTTCTGCTTCTAAGCGTTGTGCCAGTTCTGGTCCGCCTGATTTCACAATACGACCTTGCATCATAACGTGCACATAGTCAGGAGTGATATAGTTTAAAAGACGTTGATAGTGGGTGATCACTAGGCAGCCAAACTCTTCGCCGCGCATTTCATTGATTCCCTTTGAAACAACCTTGAGGGCATCGATGTCTAATCCGGAGTCGATTTCATCCAAGATTGCAATTTTTGGTTGTAACATCATTAATTGCAAAATTTCATTGCGTTTTTTCTCCCCGCCTGAGAAACCTTCGTTTAAATAGCGTTGTGCCATATCTAGATCCATTTCTAGAAATTCCATTTGTTTGTCCATTTGACGGATAAATTTCATTAGGGAAATCTCATTTCCTTCGCCAAGGCGGCTATTGATGGCTGAACGTAAAAAATCAGCATTCGTTACGCCGTTAATTTCACTTGGATATTGCATCGCTAAGAATAGACCTGCACGAGCGCGCTCATCTACTTCCATTTCAAGAACATTTTGTCCGTCTAACGTAATGTTTCCACTAGTTACTTCATATTTTGGGTGTCCCATGATTGCTGAGGATAAAGTTGATTTACCAGTACCATTTGGACCCATGATTGCGTGGATTTCCCCACCCTTTATTTCAAGGTTTACACCTTTTAAAATTTCTTTTCCATCAATTTCTACATGTAAATCTTTGATCGTTAAAGTTGATCCAGCCATATCTATACCTCCGAAAAGAAAGTTTTGTATCCTGTAGACCGCTTTGGTCTCCATTTCTATTCTCATTTTATTCTCATTCCAATCTTATAACAAATGAAATGTATTAGCAACTCTAAAACAGTAAAAACAGTGTTGCTATTTTCATTAACCAAACTGTAAATGAGAATGAGAGTATTTTTTTAGAGAAAATTCTAATAATAATATTATGTGAAATACATCCGATAAAAATCATACCTCATTTTTCGGATATTTCCAACTGAATTACATTGTTAAACCCATTCTATTTTCACCCAATTAGCAGGATTCATGTATGTAGTCACCTGCCTCAATTGAAAGAGGAAAAGCCAGTGAATTATTCACTGGCTTATGTCTTTCTTCCTATTTATATATTACTTAGAAACCGGCACAACGGCTCCTTTGTATTTTTCAAGAATGAAGTCTTGGATTTCTTTTGAATGAAGAACTTCGACAAGTGCTTTGATAGTATCTTTGTCTTTGTCCTTAGAACGAACGACAACAAGGTTTGCCGGTACAACATCACTGCCTTCAAATGCAATACCATATTTTCCGATGTCAATACCGCCTTCTAATGCGTAGTTCGTATTAATGACAACCGCATCACCTTCACCGCTGTCGAAGGAAGATGCTAATAATTTTGCTTCAATTAATGTTGAGAAATCAAGGTTTTTTGGATTTTCGACAATATCCTCAACTCTCGCATTCGCGCCAACACCTTTTTTAAGCTTAATTAAACCTTCTTTTTCAAAAATAGGTAAAATACGTCCATGGTCACTTAGTGAATCACTCATAATAATTTTTGCACCTTTTGGAAGGTCTTTTAAACTTTTATATTTTTTAGAATAAATTCCGATTGGTTCCTTATGAATTTCACCAACACTCACAAAATCAAAATCCTTATTTTCTTTCATTTGCAGTTCTAAATACCCTGGTGTTTGAAAATAATTTGCATCGAGTTCTTTATCCCTTAACGCTACGTTTGGTAGGATATAATCTTGAAAAACTTTTACTTCTAGATCAATGCCTTTTTTCTTTAATAAAGGTTTTGCCGCCTCTAGCACTTCCGCATGCGGTACAGAAGATGCACCAACAACTAATTTCTTGTTACCATCTTTTCCTGCCGTATCGTTTTTAGCACCGCCGCACGCTGTTAGAGCAAATGCTAATAGCGCAATTACAATCAAACTAAATACCTTTTTCATTAATTAACCCCTCCTGTTATCGTTTATCTGTTTTCTTTGTAAAATAATCTCCAACAAATTGGATGATAAAAACTAAAATTAAAATCGCAATCGTTGCAACTAAGGTGACAATAGGTCGATTGCGTTGAAAACCTTCAAGGTAGGCAAAATGTCCAAGCCCGCCAGCCCCAATGACTCCGGCCATTGCTGTAAAGCTGACTAGAGAAATGGCGGTGACGGTAACCCCTGAAATTAATGCCGGCAAAGATTCCGGTATTAATACTTTAAAAATGATATGAAAATGTGTTGCACCCATCGATTGCGATGCCTCAATAACACCTTTATCGATTTCCCTAAGGGCTATTTCTACCATTCGTGCATAAAAAGGAGCTGCTCCAATAATTAGGGCTGGTAGCGCCGCATTTGCACCGAGCATTGTCCCAAGCAATAATTTTGTAAAAGGAATTAATAAAACGATTAATATAATAAAAGGGATGGATCTGAAAATATTCACAAAGCCTGCAATAATAACATTAACAGGCCGATTAGCCCAGATATTACCTTTATCTGTTAAAAACAAAAGTAGACCAAGGAATAATCCTAAAATAAAGGTTGCAAACACGGAAATGGAAGTCATATAAATAGTTTCACGTGTTGCTTCTAATAATTGTTCCCAATTGACCATTTCCATAAAGTTAGCCATTACTGATCACCTCCACGCCTACTTGCTGTGAGTGAATATAATCGATGGCTTTCTGTATTTCGCTAGATTGCCCATCCAAATGGATAAATAATGTTCCGTAAGATCCGTTTTGCGTGTGTGATATTTTCCCTTGAAGAATATTTACAACAACATTGAAATCCTTGATGATGTTTGTGATTAATGGCTGTTCTGCTGCTTCTCCAATGAAAGAGAGCTGAACCACTTGGCCAGACGGATAAAGTTCGAGTAAATGTTTGATTGTTTCTTTCGTTTCTTCCGGTTCTGTTACCTGTTGGACAAACCTTTTTGTAATTGGCTCCTGTGGATTTTTAAATACATCTAACACGGAACCAAGCTCAACTACTCGACCACTTTCCATCACTGCCACCCGGTGGCAGATTTTACGAATAACATGCATTTCATGTGTGATCAAGACAATCGTTAACCCGAGTCGCTTATTGATATCAACTAACAATTCCAAAATGGAATCTGTCGTTTGCGGATCGAGTGCTGAGGTCGCTTCATCACAAAGCAATACTTTTGGATTATTAGCTAGTGCCCTAGCAATCCCAACCCGCTGTTTTTGCCCGCCGCTTAGCTGGGATGGATAGGCATTTTCTCTGCCTTCAAGACCAACTAGTTTAATGAGCTCAGCGACCCTGTTCTTTCTTTGCGTTCCGTTTACACCAGCAATCTCTAAG
Organism: Neobacillus sp.; assembly: GCF_031988165.1. Classification (NCBI taxonomy): domain Bacteria; kingdom Bacillati; phylum Bacillota; class Bacilli; order Caryophanales; family Bacillaceae; genus Neobacillus; species Neobacillus sp. Next base: position 127,930 of record NZ_DALZYO010000001.1, on the reverse strand, counting down.
GGGAACGCAATATTTTCGCTAACTGTCCTTGACCACAGCAAGTTAAAATGCTGGAATATCATGCTGATTTCTTGACGTGCCTTCCGAAGCTCAGCTCCCTTAATCTTCGAAATAACCCGTCCAGCCACGGTGACACTTCCCTCCGTTGGCAGCTCCAGTCCATTCAACATGCGAATCAAGGTGCTTTTTCCAGCACCACTGTAACCAATTACTCCGAAAATTTCTCCTGCTTGTACTTCAAGGTTCACATCATCAACAGCTTTTAACTCACCCTGTTTGGAAGGAAAAATTTTGCGGACATTCTTTATTGAAATCACCTAAATCACCTGCTTCTTATCCGATTTACCTAAAATTCTGAAAGATTCTGTTGGTACATATCTTGTAAATATAGACTTTGACTGTTTTATCGAAAAGATTCTATTTTTAAAAAATAAAAAGCCTCTCTGCACAGGCAGAAAGGCATCATGAAAATAATCCTTTCTCCCATCTCCCAAAGCAATCGCTTTGTGTGAATTGGCACCATTTCAATATAAATATTGACGGTTGCCGGGCTTCATCGGGCACATCCCTCCACCTCTCTTGATAAGAGTTAACAGCATTCTATATTCAATTAACACGTTAAAATGTTTAAGTAATTATATTATGAAAATTATCGTATCACGGATAAAAAGTGGTGTCAACGTAAACTTCTTCATTTTGGGAAAAATTAAATTAGGTAATTTTAGGCATTTGCTTTCAATGAAGCCAAACCGGTTGCTGCCTCAATGGCTGATTCGAGATCTTCAATTAAATCTTCGACATTCTCAATGCCGATGGACAGGCGAATTAAATCCTCAGATACTCCTGCCGATTTGAGACCTTCCGCATCTAATTGCTGATGGGTTGTACTTGCCGGGTGAATGATTAAACTTTTTGCATCCCCAACGTTAGCCACGTGAGCCCATAGTGTAATCGAATCAATCAGTTTAGCACCTGCTTCTTTCCCACCCTTAATACCAAAAATAACCATCGAGCCTGCGCCTTTCGGTAAATACTTTTTGGATAATTCATAATCAGGATGGGATGAATGCCCTGGATAGGAAACCCACTCAACGGCAGGATGATTTACTAAATATTCCACAACCTTTCCTGTATTGGCCACATGCTCCTTCATTCGAACATGAAGGGTTTCAAGTCCAAGTACAAACTGGAACGAATTTTGTGGACTTAAAGCTGGCCCTAAGTCACGTAGTAACTGAACACGTGCTTTGATAATATATGCGACTGCACCTAGAGCCTCGGCATAAACAAGATCATGGTAGCTTGCATCTGGAGTCGTGAAGCCAGGGAACTTCGGTGAATTCCAATCAAATTTCCCGCCATCGACAATGACCCCGCCTGTTGTTGTGCCATTACCTAAGAGCCATTTTGTCGCCGAGTGAATGACAATGTCTGCCCCGTGCTCAATTGGTCTGCAAAGATATGGTGTAGCAAAGGTATTGTCAATAATTAACGGAACCCCGGCCTCATGGGCAATATTCGCTACTTTTTCTATATCAAGAACGCGTAAGCTGGGATTACCGATTGTTTCAGCAAAGACCGCTTTTGTCTTTTCTGTGATCGCCGTGCGGAAATTCTCAGGATTGTCCGCATCGACAAATTTCACTTTAATTCCATACTTTGGAAGAGTAATAGCAAGCAAATTATACGTTCCACCATAGAGATTCGCGGCGGAAACAATTTCATCGCCTGCTTCGGCAAGGTTTAATATCGCTAGCGTAATCGCAGCCATGCCGCTTGCAACCGCGAGTGCTCCGACGCCGCCTTCCAATAGAGCAACTCTTTCTTCAAAAACAGTGGTGGTTGGATTGTGTATCCGAGTGTATATATAACCAGGTTCTTTTAATCCAAATAAGTTAGCCGCATGCTCAGTGTTTTTAAATTGATAGGCATTGTTTTGATAAATAGGAACAGCACGAGCACCTGTCACCGGATCTGGAGACAACCCACCATGAACACTCAATGTTTCAAAACGATACTTCTTTTGATTTTCTCCCATTCCTCTCGCTCCTTTTAACAATGTAATAAACAAAACCCCCGCTTCATAAGAAGAGGGGGTCTCTCTCCTTATCTCCCAGAGTAAAATTACTCTGCTGGATTTAGCACCGTGTTATTAACCGGTTGCCGGGCTTCAAAGGGCCAGTCCCTCCGCCACTCTAGATAAGAATGCTTTATTTAATTGTTTTTATTGATAGAATATTTAAATAATACATTACAGGAAGATTAATTCCGAGTCAATACCTTTGATTAAATTATTTTTGCAAGCTCAGGTTTCTCTGTCTTTGTTAAAAAGAAAATCGATTCGAGCAATAACTTGACCCGTAACGGCGCCGACACCTTTAACTGTCCATTCTTCTCAAGAACCCTTAACCTTTCCTTCCCTGCTAGCAGCTGTTCCATTGCGGTTAAATTTCCACTGATTTCATATTTCGTCTGCGATTCCTCTGACCCCTGGAGGATAAAAATCCCGCCATTTTTTATCACTAAATGAACGGCTTGCTGCTGACAATTTAGTGTCACTCGTAAGTCTCCTTGGAATAATAATTGCTGAACGTGCCCCTGCTCTTTGATATTTTCGAGAAAGGTTTTAACGGTTTCAATCATATCCACCACTCCGGTCAACTTTCATTTACCTAATTATATTCAGCAGCGGGGAGTAGAATCCTTTCATTATTGCTCGACAATTAATTCGCTTTGGTAGAGTTTTTCCAAGCTTTCCTCAGAACTATGTCGGATTTCTATGAACAGAGGCTTATGCCTGATAGAAAGTTATACTTTCCTATCGACAAAAAAAACAGATGCCATAAAGCACCTGTTTAATTCAAATATTCTTTTATTTTTTCCAGCAAGAACGGCACTGAATGAAAAGCGTAAAGCGTTTCTTTCACACTGCCATCTTGCACAAACAGTAGGCATGGTACACTTTCAATCGCCAAATCTTTTGCAAGCTCCGGATGGAAATTTAAGTTCATTTTACCCATTTCCACGACTACCAGCTCAGCAATCACTAAAAGCATTTTCGAAGCTAGCTGACAAGTACCGCATAATGGGGTATAAAAATAAATCAGTCCAGTTCCTTTCTTATCAAGGAAGGCAGAAAATTCACGTTGATTCCATTCATTCATAAGACAACTATCCCATTTCTAAATACTCTGTATGCACATCAATATTAGCTCCCAATAGAACGGTCGCCAAGTGGTGCAAGGGAGCGGTAGCAACCTCTCGATACATTCGATCAATATATATATGTTCAGCTTGTGGAAATTCTCTCTTAAATTGCTTGCGAAGCTTCTCGCCCGCTTTATCTGCATCAACAAGAATATAGATATCCTTGTCTTCGAGGAAGTCAATCCATTCATCTAATTTTGTCATACTGATGGTTCCATTTGTACAAATGATTTCTACTGGTTCCTTCACTACTATTTTTACCTTATTTTTATCTGACTTTCCTTCAACAATAAGAACTTTGTCAACATACGAATCATTCATATCCATCACCTGTAATAGAAGTTGTTTATGTTAACATATTCTAAAATATTGATTACGTGTGCATTCTTCTTAGTATGTTAACTATATCATTATTGTTATGTTAAAAATAGGTATTTGCTCATTGATGTACACTCGTGACCTTCTTTACATTTTATTATAGATTTCCCAATTTTAGCAGAAGAAATAGTGGAAATATAAGAGAAAAAGCACCTTCTTCAGGTGCTTTCCTATGATTATTAGTCTTCCTTAGTCATTTCTTCATATTGTTCTGCAGTCATTAGCTTGTCTAACTCACTGCTATCGGAAAGTTCAACCACAATCATCCAAGCCTTTTCATATGGTGATTCGTTAACAAATTCAGGGCTGTCGCCTAAATCCTCGTTCACTTCTACAACCTTGCCACTGACTGGTGCATAAAGCTCAGAAACTGTTTTAACAGATTCCACACTGCCAAATGGTTCATCAGCAGATATTTCATCGCCCACTTCTGGAAGCTCAACGAAAACGATATCGCCTAATTCGTGCTGTGCAAAATCAGTGATACCGACGCGCACTCTTTCTCCTTCAACCTTTACCCATTCATGTTCTTCAGAATAACGTAATTCTTTTGGTGTACTCATTAGCTAAAATCCCTCCATTGTTTTTTTCTAAAATCTATCATCGAAATAATTCGATTTCCGCTAGTAAATGAGTTAAAAATCCGACTCACAGCCAGATTTTCTCGTACTCTTCCGCTTTAAAGCCCACTGTGACCTGTTCTCCATCAGTTAAAATCGGCCTTTTGATTAACATGCCGTCAGATGCAAGTAAATCAAGCAGTTCATCCTCAGAAGCAGACTTCATTTTATCCTTTATCCCTAATTCGCGGTATTTTAAACCACTTGTATTAAAAAACTTCTTCAAATCCAGACTGCTTTTTTGATAGAACCCCAGCAATTCAGCACGCAATGGGGGATTATCAACAATATGTACTTCCTCATAGGAAAGATGATGAGCATCCAGCCATTTCTTCGCATTTCGACATGTTCCACATTTCGGATACCAGTAAAATGTCAGAGACATCCGTTTCACCGCCCCTACCATTAAATCAATAACGTTAATTGTATCACTTGAATATTACCATAATTTTTTTCTAGCGCAAAAAATAATACGCTTTCACAAAATAAATTCGACTAATTTCGTAAAAATCCTGCATCCATACGATAATTATTTTACAAAAATAATAGAAGTCCCCTCCATAAAGAAGGGACTTCTATTTCATTAAACGATATAACGTTCGGCTTCGATTATTACATCCGCTGCTTCGCGTTTTTTTGCAATCACATTGATTGGTGTGTGGCGCGTAAATTTGCGAAGTGAAGACAACATCATCCGGAGGGTATCCCCTTGTTCAACCGCGACTAATGTTTCTTTTGCATCCTGTTCAAGTTTATTGAAGGCTTCCTGACAGAAGATTTGCGTGTAAAGAAGCTTTTGTTTGCTCTTTTCTAAGCCTTCTTTTACCATCGCCTTTTCTGTACGTAATACAACGGATTCCATTGCGTATACATTAGAGGCGATATCTGCTATGTTAGCAAGGACCTCTTGCTCTTTTTCAAGTGCTTTGCCATATTTTTGTGCTGCTAATCCAGCCGCTAATAAACCAATTTTTTTCGCATTTTTCAGAAGATGTTTTTCTTGTGCTAACGGCTCATCACCAGGCTCTTCTGGCATTAACATCATTAATTCCTCTTGAAGCGCCATTGCTTTTTGGAACAATGGAAGCTCGCCTTTGAACGCTTTTTTCAAGAAGGTACCTGGAACCAAGAGACGGTTGATTTCGTTCGTCCCTTCAAAGATCCGATTAATACGAGAGTCGCGGTAGGCTCTTTCAATTGGATATTCCTGCATAAATCCGTAGCCGCCGTGAATTTGGACGCCTTCGTCGACCACGTAATCTAATACTTCACTGGCGAAGAATTTATTGACGGAACACTCGATGGCGTATTCAGCAATGGAATTAGCTACTAATTTAATGTCTTTTTGTTCTTCAGCCGAAAGCTTACCTTGGTTCTCTTCATACAAACCAACCGTACGATATACGGAGCTTTCTGCCGCATAAATTTTTGAAGCCACCGTTCCAAATTTTTCTTTTGTTAAATTGAATTGAGAAATTGGTGTCTTAAATTGTTGACGTCCATTTGCATATTTAACGGTCATTTCAAAAGCGGCCTTGGAACCGCCGACAGCGCCGACTGCTAATTTATAACGCCCAATGTTTAAGATGTTGAAAGCAATTACGTGCCCGCGACCAAATTCACCTAATAGGTTACCTACTGGAACAGGAACATCCTCTAAAATGAGCGTGCGTGTGGAAGAACTCTTAATCCCCATTTTCTTTTCTTCAGCACCAGTTGATACACCTGGGAACTCTCTTTCCACGATGAAGGCTGTAAAGTGCTCGCCATCTACCTTTGCATATACAACAAATACATCAGCAAAACCGGCATTCGTGATCCATTGCTTTTCACCGTTTAGGATATAATGTGTACCTTCTGCATTTAATTTTGCTGTCGTTCTCGCGCCAAGGGCATCGGAACCTGAGCCAGGCTCTGTTAATGCATATGCAGCAAGCATTTCACCTGAGGCCAGTGCAGGCAAATACTTTTTCTTTTGCTCATCATTACCGAATAAAACAATTGGCAGGGAACCGATACCAACATGAGCACCGTGAGAAAGCGAGAAACCGCCAGCCTTTGACATTTTTTCAGTAAGCAGCGAGGAAGTGATTTTATCTAAGGCTAAACCTTCGAATTCTTCAGGTACATCAGCTGCTAAAAGTCCAAGCTCACCCGCTTTTTTAAGAAGCTTTACGGTACGACCAAATTCGTGGTTTTCTATATGTTCGAGCTGTGGAAGAACTTCTTTTTCAACGAAGTCTTCAGCTGTCTTGGCAATCATTAAATGCTCTTCGGTAAAATCTTCAGGTGTTAACATATCTTGATAAGAAATATCTTCGATTAAAAAGCTTCCGCCTTTAATGAACTTTTTTGTTTCGTTTGTCATGGAAATTTCCTCCTAATCTTTTTTTACTTGCTTAAGGGGGTTAAAATTCTGCCACCTGGATATTGATATTAATTAAAGTAATTCAAATACGCCTGCAGCACCCATTCCACCGCCGATACACATCGTTACAACACCAAATTGCTCATTTCTGCGCTGCAATTCATGTATAAGGCTCAATGTTAACTTTGCACCGGTACAGCCAAGCGGGTGACCAAGGGCAATTGCACCACCATTTACGTTGACAATTTCTTCATTTAGTCCAAGTTCGCGAATAACTTGAAGCGATTGAGAAGCAAATGCTTCATTCAATTCGAATAGGTTAATATCTGATAGTTCAAGACCAGCAAGCTTTACGGCTTTTGGAATCGCGACAACTGGGCCGACACCCATAATTTCCGGTGGTACACCGCCAACAGCAAACGATCTGAATTTTGCTAAGGGCTTAAGACCGAGTGATTCTGCCTTTTCGCGGTCCATCACCATCAAAGCGGCCGCCCCATCACTTGTTTGTGAAGCATTGCCAGCCGTTACGGTGCCTGACACCGAGAAAGCCGGGCGGAGCTTCGCTAATGTTTGCAGGTTTGTATCAGGTCGAACGCCTTCATCCTGCGAAAATTGAATCGTTTTTTCAACAAGTTTATTGTCATTTCCAATCGAACGGATTGTCACATCAACTGGAACAATTTCATCAACAAATTTGCCTTCTTTAATCGCCTTAGCGGCACGCTGATGACTTCTTACTGCAAAAGAGTCTTGATCCTCACGTGAAATGCCATATTTCATCGCTACTTGTTCAGCTGTATGGCCCATTCCCATATAATATTGCGGTGCTGTTTCAGCTAGTTTAATATTTGGACGAACGACATGCCCCATCATCGGAATCATACTCATCGATTCGGCACCACCAGCGATAGCTGTATCTGTGTGGCCCAGCATGATCGATTGTGCCGCATACGCAATTGCCTGTAATCCAGAGGAACAGAAACGGTTCACTGTAATGGCAGGGACGGTGTAAGGGAGTCCTGCCAATGCTCCAATATTACGGGCCATATTATTTCCTTGTTCTGCTTCCGGCATCGCACAACCAATGATTAAATCATCAATATTTCCTTCATAATTTCCGGCACGCTTTAATGTTTCTTTTACCACCAATGCTCCCAAATCATCAGGACGAACATGGGCAAGCGTTCCTTTCTTTGCCTTACCAACCGGGGTTCTTGCACCGGCTACGATTACCGCTTCTCTCATTTCGTTCCCTCACTTTCTTTCAAATTGTCTGGCTCTAGCGCCCAGGGACGCTTCCGCTTTTCTATTAAAATCTATTACAATCCCAAGGACTTAATAGCCCCTACCAATCTATTTATTTAGTTTCTTAGCGGTTTGCCTTTTACAAGCATATGCTGCATCCGCTGCTGTGTTTTTGGTTCTCCGATCAGACTTAGAAAGGCTTCTCTTTCTAAATCTAATAAATATTGCTCATCTACTTCAGTTCCAAATGGCACTTTGCCGCCGGAAATAACATTAGCAATTTTCTTGGCAATTTTTAAATCATGCTCAGAGATATATCCAGATAGACGCATTGCTTCAGCACCAAGCAGTAATGTCGCATATCCAGTTTCACCAACCACTGGAACCTTTTTGCGTACTCTTGGCTTATAGCCTGTTTCATGTAAGGCAAGCACAGCTTGTTTGGCATCATAGAGTAGATGGTCGCCATTGATACTGATTCCATCGGCATTGTCTATGAAATTATTCTCGCGTGCCTCTTCAGCAGATGTAGATACTTTTGCTGTTGCAATTGATTCAAACACTTTATTGGCAACATTTTGGAGGTCAAATTGAACTCCATTTGGAAGATTTTCTAAGTGCTTCATATAAAGCTCTTTGTTCCCGCCGCCGCCAGGAAGTAAGCCCACTCCCACTTCAACAAGACCCATGTAGGTTTCTGCTGATGCTTGAATGTGTGCCGCTGGAAGACAAACCTCTGCACCGCCCCCAAGAGTCATCCCAAATGGGGCTGCAACTACGGGCTTAGAGCTATATTTCACTTTCAACAGAGCACTATGGAGCTGACGGACAAGCATATCAAGCTCATAAATATCATCATCTTGAACGGCCATCAGCATCATCGCCAAGTTTGCACCCACACAGAAGTTTTTCCCTTGGTTTCCAATGACAAGACCTTTAAATTTTTTCTCGACTTCATCGACCGCAAAATTAATCATTTGCACAATATCGACGCCAATCGCATTATTAGGAGAATGGAATTCCAAAAGCGCGACCCCATCGCCTAAATCAATTAAGCTTGCCCCACTGTTCTTTTTAATAACACCTTTTTGTTTTTTAATTTTTTTAAGATCAATAACCTTTGGGTTGAACTCAACTTGTTTATATTCACCGTTATCATAGTAGAAAAGTTCGCCGTTTTCTTCCTTATAGAAAGAGGTAGCGCCTTTTTCAAGCATTTCAGTTACCCAAGCTGGAACTTCACCGCCAGCTTCTTTGATCTTTTGCACGGATTTTTCAATGCCGATGGCATCCCATGCTTCAAATGGACCCATATCCCAGCCAAAGCCCCATTTCATTGCGCGGTCAATCGCGACAATATCGTCAGCAATTTCTCCTAACAGCTGTGCAGAGTAGACAAGAGAGGCCGATAAAGTAGTCCATAAAAATTGCCCGGCACGATCACTCGCGTATACAAGCGCTTTCAATTTGTTCGCTGTGCCTTTTTCCTGCTTGCTAAGCTCGACGGCAGGGGTTGACAGCTTTTTGCGCGGACCATATTCTAATGTCGTCGGATCAAGTTCAAGAATCTCTTTGCCTTTTTTCAAAAAGAATCCTTGTCCTGATTTACTTCCAAGCCAGCCATTATCAAGCATTTTCCTCATAAAATCCGGTACTTGGAAAACTTCTTTTTCCTTGCCTTCGACTTTTTCATAAACATTATTGGCAACGTGATAAAATGTATCCAACCCTACGACATCAAGTGTGCGGAAGGTGGCGCTTTTAGCCCGACCAATTAATGGACCCGTGATCGAATCAACTTCACCAACGCTAAAGCCGCCCTTTAGCATTTCTTGAACAGTTACGAGGAGGCCATATGTGCCAATTCGGTTAGCAATAAAGTTTGGTGTGTCCTTTGCCTGAACAACGCCTTTTCCTAAAATATCCTCACCAAAGGTTTTCATAAAAGAGAGGACTTCCGGAGCAGTGTATTGAGTCGGAATCACTTCTAGCAATTTCAGATAGCGTGGCGGGTTAAAGAAGTGGGTTCCCAGGAAGTGTTTTTTAAAATCATCTGAACGTCCTTCTACCATCGCTTCTACTGAAATTCCAGAGGTGTTGGAGCTGATAATACTGCCAGGCTTGCGGTATTGATCGACTTTTTCAAAAACTTGTCTTTTAACGTTGAGGTTTTCTACAACCACTTCGATGACCCAATCAACATCTTTCAGCTGGATTAAATCATCTTCAAGATTTCCTGCTTCAATTAGCGTAATATTTTTTTTAACTGCCAGTGGTGCCGGCTTTTGCTTCAATAATTTTTGAATGTTTGCAGCACTGATACGATTGCGTACCTGTTTATCTGCTAATGTCAGTCCTTTAGCATCTTCTTCTTTCGTTAATTCACGTGGCACAATATCCAATAATAATGTTGGAATACCGATGTTTGCTAGATGGGCAGCAATTCCTGAGCCCATTACTCCGGATCCCAGTACCGCTGCTTTTTTAATTAATTGGTTCAACATTGTCTCCCCCTTCAATACTTTGAATGAATCATCATTCATTTTTTTGTTAAAAAAAAATTCACATTTGAATGAGTTCTGCTACTATTTACTATAAAATATTTTGAAAATTTGTGCAATCGATAAACGCGGAAAATTGAAATTTTTTTGAACATTTATTTTTTGCTATTTAAATTTCTGTGCTGGGTATCCTATTACTTGAGGTGATAACGATGGCGAGAACGAAAAAGAATCCTTCAAAAGCAGGTGTAAGTGCCGCTAGTGTGAAGGGCAATGCCGGCCCAGGATATGAAGCGGCCGAGGATGACAAACAAAACAGCCAGAATAATCAATTCAAAAAGAGGTAGTGACTACAGGCTGAGCATTTCAGCCTGTCTTTTATGGTTGTATAAAAATGCCTTATTGTGAAACCATATAATCGTAAATAGTTCACTTAAAACAGGAGGGTAATTATGCAGCAACAAAATATGAATATGCAAAATCAACAAATGAAAATGCAGCAGCCACCAGGTGTGATTTCAACAAAGGATTCACTTTATTTAACTGACATGATGTCCTGGAATTTATTGTCTTCCAAGAAAGCACACTTCTTTTCCCAACAGTGTCAAGATCCCGAGTTGAAGTCAGAAGCAGAAAAATGCGGTCAAATGCATCAGCGTCATTACCAGCAGCTGCTTCATCACTTAGAACAGCATGCGAACCAACAGCAGCCCTTGAATAATATGCAATAAAAGTGGAAAGCGGAAGCGCCTTGACGCTGGAGCAAGACAATGAAGGAGGAACTGTAACGATGAACCAAAACCAACAGAAGATTCAAAACCCTGAAACCCAGGTACCCAAGACACCACAAATGAACGAGCGCGATTTCATTAATGATTTGCTGACAACCGAAAAATATATGACCACCTCTTATAGCATGGCGTTGCACGAAGCTAGCCACCAAGGGCTCTATCAAGACATCATGCAAATTTTCACGGAGACGCAGCAATGCCAACGTGATCTCTTTGATCTGATGTTTAAAAAAGGCTGGTACTCGTTTGAGGCTGCCGAACAGCAAAAGCTGCAGCAAGCATATCAGCAGTACCAAGGGTATACAAACCAATTTCCAAACGGCGGAACACTACAATAATGGGAAAAACCGGAGGATTTCAGGATTCCTCCGGTTTTGTGAATCATTTCGTGCTTTGTTAACTCTATATTAGACTAGATTCTTTTTGGGATTTTGTGCCGCAAATATTTTCTCCATCCTGACACCTTCCATCCTTGGTTAAATGGGTACATGGGCAGGTTTTACAGCGCTTGCCTGCTGGTAACTGATAAGAAAAGCAACAAGTTTTTCTTATTCTTATCTCCGCATCCCTTTCTTCCACATGCGTCTTTCCACCATAGTATTTTTGCAGTGGATTCCCGTTGTAACGGCCAAATACTTGTCCCTCGGCTTCAAAAATTAAATAATGAAAGTCACTAGCAACGTAATCATTTTCGATATCATTTAATTCAGTTTCATACAGCCAGAATAAATAAACAGCGATATTTTCCCATAGGATTAACCTTGAAATACCGACTGTTTTTTCTAGCCTTGTGATTATCGGATAAATGTTATTGGCAAAAAGGTCGATGAAAATACTTTTCCGCCATTCAGGTCGATCCTTCCCATCCCAATCCACTACAGTTAAATCCGTTAGAGAAATGGAAGGAAGCCAATTCTTTCCTTGTTCTGCGGGTTCTATTTTTACATTATCTAACGATAGATTGATTTTTTTATCCCAAACGGTCATCGTATAAAGGGACATCACCGCGAAAAAGGCATACCTTTTGATAAAAATCGATGCCGCTATTTTCTCAGAAGGAGCACCAATTGCTAGAGCTAAATCTTGAAGGAAGCCTTTAAGGGATGATTCATCCAATAGCTCAGCGGCACTAAATGAATGTTCCAAACGGCTATTTAACCGATATTTTTTCAATTGAAGGAGTTCTTGTTCCGTCATCTTGTTAGCCATTCATCGCTACCGCCTTATCTAAAATACATCTGCCCTTTCCATATGGAATGCACAGTGGTGTCCCAAATAAAGGATCCATTATTACCTCACAATCCATGCCAAATACATTTTTGACGAGGCTGCAGTTGATGACGTGCTCGGGTTTTCCTTGGGCATACACCTTCTGGTCTTTTATCGCAACCACATTATGAGCATAGCGGCAGGCAAGGTTAAGATCGTGGAGCACCATGACAACCGTTCTCTTCTTTTTTTCATTTAATTCAAAGAGCAAATCGAGAATATCAATTTGATGGGTCATATCTAAGTAAGTGGTTGGCTCATCGAGGAGAATTATATCAGTATCCTGTGCCAAGGTCATCGCAATCCAGGCACGCTGTCTTTGTCCTCCTGAAAGGGAATCAACTGTTCTTTCTTTTAATTCCTCCAACCGAGTTGCCTTAAGGGCATCATTTACCTTTTTCTCATCTTCCTCTGACCATTGTTTTAACCATGATTGATGAGGATACCGTCCTTGCTTAACAAGCTGGAGAACGGTTAAACCTTCTGGTGCGGTTGGTGATTGCGGCAAAATCGCCATCTTTTTTGCGATTTCCTTTGTCGAAAGCTTGGCAATCGCTTTTCCTTCAAGTAAAACACTCCCGGACTTTGGCTTCAGGAGACGAGCGATCGAACGAAGAAGCGTTGATTTTCCGCAGCCATTTCCGCCAATAAAAACGCTAATCTCACCTTTTGGAATTTTCAAATCTAACTCATTTATAATGAGCGATTCCCCATAGGAAAGGGATAAATTCTTCGTTTCAATCGCATTCATCATCTTGCCAGCTCCTTTTCTAGCTACAGCGCCTGGGCAAGGCGCTTCCGCTTTTCCATTTATGCATTTCTTGTTTTGAAAAGTAAGTAAATAAAGTATGGTGCACCGATTCCGGCAGTAAATACTCCGGCAGGTACTTCTAACGGTGAAAACATCGTCCGACCAATTAAATCAGCAACCATGACTAGGATTCCGCCAAGTAAGGCCGATGTAGGAAGAAGTGCTCCAAACGAGGAGCCGACTAACCTTCTCGCCATATGCGGCGCCATTAATCCGACGAAACCTATCCCCCCTGCAAAAGCGACCGAGCTTCCAATCAAGGCAGTGCTGATCATTAATAAAAGCAACCGTTGTTTTTGGACCTTTCCACCTAAACCAGTGGCAACCTCATCACCAAGCTCTTGAATATTAATCGTTCTTGCCGCAATCAAAGCAATAATTAGGAAAATAACGGTCCATGGCACCAATGTGGCAACATTTTTCCAATTAGAGCCGTACACGGTCCCAGTAATCCAAATATTCGCCTGGCTTGCCTGATAAATCGGCCCCATAATCATCATTAAGGTCGTTAAGGCCTGCATCAACGTTGAAATGCCAATTCCGATTAAAACGAGCCTTATCGGAGACACACCATTTTTCCAAGCAAGGAAATAAACTAAAAAGGCGACAACACCAGCCCCTACAAAAGCGGCTAGCGGTAGCCATGCAATGCTGACGGTTAAGGCGTTATTTTTATCACTAAATAAAGCTAAAAAAGCAACAACGGCTACTGCTGCACCCCCGGTAATCCCGAGGACATCTGGTGAGGCGAGCGGATTGCGAATCATCCCCTGTAAAATCCCACCTGCAACGGCTAAAGAAATGCCGACCATTAAGGCGACAATGATTCTTGGCAATCGAAACGATTTAATGATGAGTGATTCCATTTCTGGACCACCGCCGAAAAACACCTTTATAACAGTAAAGGGGTTAATTTTCATTTCTCCGGTCCCTGTGCTAACCACAAAAACGATAAATGTAATGAGAAGAAGAATGATAAAGGTTAATATTGCTTTTCGATCGATTAAAAAGGACATTTTTCCATTAAAAAGACGGAAATTTTTATATTTATTCATCGTCCATTGAACCCCCTTCTCGCGATGTAGATAAAGAATGGAGTGCCAATGATGGCCGTCATAACCCCGACAGGTACCTCTGATGGCATTAAAATATATCTTGCACCGATGTCTGCTGCAAGGAGCAGGATTGCACCTAAGACACCGGATAACGGAATGACCCAGCGATGATCAATCCCAATGATTGATCTTGTAATGTGGGGAACAACGATGCCAACAAAGCCAATCGGCCCGGCGACTGCTACAGAACCACCAGCTAATAAAATCACAAGTACACCGACAGTGATTTTTACTAGGCCAGTGTTTAAGCCAAGTCCTTTTGCTACATCTTCCCCCATGGAAAGGATATTCATTTTTCCCGCGATAAGAATGGAGCCAATCCAGCCTATACCTATGTAAGGTAAAACATTTTGCAGTGTCTCCAATTTTCGTCCTTGGACAGATCCGGCGAGCCAAAACAAAACCTGCTCTAGTGCCGCTTCATTTACAACAAGTAATCCTTGGGTAAAAGAAGAAAACATCGCCGCCATGGCTGCACCAGCTAATGTCAGCTTCATCGGGGTTAACCCTTCTCTTCCAAAGGAACCGATGGCATAAACGCTGATAGCCGCTACTGCTGCCCCTAAGAAGGCCAGACCATTGAAGGCTTGCAAATCATTCACCGAAAATAGTGTAACTGCCGCAACCACGGCAAATCCTGCCCCGGCATTAATACCAAAGATTCCAGGCGATGCAAGCGGGTTTTTCGTTAATGTTTGCATGAGAGTTCCAGCTATCGCCAGGCTTGCCCCAACTGCTAAAGCAATTAACGCTCTTGGTAGTCTAACAGTTTGAATAATAATATGTTCGTTTGAGCCATTATTATTTGTAAAGGAATCGATAGCGGTTCGCCAACTTGTGTCGGTGTAGCCAAAAATGACACTGACACACATAAGCAGCACCATTAGCAATATGGCAGCGATCAATCCTACCCATTTTGATTGTGAATTTTTTAAAAGCATCTTATGGAACCTTTCTAACTTCTATTTAGTAGTATTTAATTTTAGTCTATCTCTAATTGATAATGATTGTCAATGATTATGAAAATCATTTTCAATTAACAGTTGACATCCTCCTTTCATTCATTTTATGATAAGACTGTCATTGAAAATGATTATCATTTGCAACTATTAAGGAGGATACATACTACATGAAAGCTGTAAAAACATTACTATCCCTTTTCTCGGTCATGGCCATTTTATTATTGGCTGCTTGCGGTGGAGCTGAAGAGAAGACAACAGAAAAGAAAAACAATCAAAAAACAACGGAGGAAAAAACATACACAGTTGAACATGCAATGGGCACCACTCAGATTAAGGGAACCCCAAAAAGGGTTGTTATCTTAACAAACGAAGGAACTGAAGCCCTTCTTGCGATGGGTGTAACTCCTGTTGGTGCCGTTCAATCATTCACTGGAAACCCATGGTATGATCACATTGCTGATAAAATGAAGGACGTAAAAGTAGTCGGTGTCGAAAGTGAAGTAAACGTGGAAGCCATTGCTGCACTAAAGCCAGATCTCATTATTGGCAATAAAATGCGTCAGGAAAAAATTTATGACCAATTAAGTGCGATTGCACCGACAGTGTTTGCGGAAACACTTCGCGGTGACTGGAAAGAAAACTTCAAATTATATGCAAAAGCCCTTAATAAAGAAGAAAAAGGTAATGAAGTATTACAAACCTATGAATCTCGCATTGCTGACATCAAAGAAAAACTTGGCGACAAAAAAAGTATGAAAGTTTCTATGGTTCGTTTTATGGCTGGAGAGGTTCGTATCTATCATAAGGATACATTCTCAGGAGTCATTTTAAACGATCTTGGCTTTGCTCGCCCAGAAAGTCAAAATGTGAATGATTTTGCAGAAAGAAACGTTACGAAAGAACGGATTCCTGCCATGGATGGTGATATCCTCTTCTATTTCACCTACGAAACAGGGGATGGAAAAAGTTCTGAATTGGAAAAGGAATGGATTGCAGACCCTCTATTCAAGAACCTTGAGGTAGCTAAGAAAGGTGAAGTCCACAAGGTTAATGATACAATTTGGAATACAGCTGGTGGCGTGCTTGCAGCCAACCTCATGCTAGATGATATTGAAAAGATCTTTTTGAAAAAATAAGAATAGAGTTGTGGGACCGCCTTTATTTGTTGGGCGGTCCTTGTTGTTAGTTTGGTCAGTTTTTATTTATCGGGTGGATTCATAAAGGGATTCCGCCGATATGAGCCGGAATTCCGCCAAACCGGCATTTTATTTCCACCAAAACCCTTTTCCAACCAACAAAAAAAGAGCAAGCCTGAGCCGCTCTTTTTGCAAATTTATGCCGTTGTCGAAAACATATATTTTTTATAATGGTAGCGGATTGAAAAGATCAGGCCAAGCGCCATCATATTCCCCATTAATGCACTTCCGCCGTAGCTGATAAATGGCAGCGGAATACCGGTTATCGGCAAGACGCCAATCGTCATCCCGATATTTTGAAAAACGTGGAAGGTAATCATACTGATGACACCGACACATATATAGGTATAAAAATTATTCTTCGTTTCCATTCCAACCTTTGTGATATGGTAAATCAGCAAGAAAAACAAACTGATTAACACACTGGCTCCAATAAAACCATATTCCTCGCCAACAACACTAAAAATAAAATCCGTTTGACTTTCAGGTAAATAGACTTCGCGGTTTCCAAGCCCTTTTCCGCTTGTCTGTCCTGAGCCGATCGCTAGCATAGATTTTGTTAACTGATAGCCGGTCGAACTTTGATAATTATAAGGATCAAGCCATGAATATATCCGGCCGAATTGATATTGCTGCACCCCGAGATACTTTTCAAGAACGGCTGGATTCCATAAAACAAAATAAAAAATCGTACCAACAAGAACAATACCCACTGAAAAAATGGGCACAAGTAATTTCCAGGTAATACCCGAAATGAAGATCATCCCTACTAAAATGGCTAAAAAGACAAGCCCTGTCCCCAAGTCCTCCTTGATGATGAGCAATAACGGAAGCATTGTTACCATTCCCATCTTAACTAACAGCCATAAGTCAGACTGAATCGTCTTTACGACATTTTTGAGATGATGATTTTCAATGACCCATGCCTGCGCTAATATCATGAATACTTTGACAAACTCGGATGGCTGGATCGTACCTACCCCAGGTATTTGAAACCAGTTTTTTGAGCCATTAATTCTTGGAGCAATCGAACTCGGTGCAAGGATTAAAAGGATAAGAAGAACAATCCCAAACCCATACGCATACCAGGTAAGCTTTCGTAACTGATCAGAATCTAAGGTCATAACAACGCCAATGATTATGCAGCCGACGACATACCAAGCAATTTGCATAACTAAAAAGTTTCTATCGTATTGCCCGCTTGATTGCGCACTATAAATTGCTGCACAGCTGGCCAAAAACAAAAGTAGTAGTATAAGAACAAGACTATAATCCAGTTTAGAAGTTGTGTTTTTATTTGAAGTCAATTTTTAGTCTCCACCTTAAAAAAGAACTAGTACATTCCTTCATTATATTTTTAATTAGGACAAATCACAACTTATAAACGGTGAATGGTTTTATTTACAAACAATGAAGTACATTTTTTCAGCTAAAATAAATTCGCTTCACTTCACTAGCCATCCATTCCAAGTTATTCGGCACCTGTGGAAGACCGTATCCAATATATAACGGGGTCGTCACAAACCGCGGGACGACTTTTGCGTAAATCTTCCTATCAATATGATGAAAAAATACATTATAACTTGTAGCCTTGAATGGAAAATGATTCAGGATATAATGAACAGCTGTTTGCAGATACTCCGAAAACAGTTCCTGATAACTTGAATCTCCCATCTCGATATTAAACTCATAAAAACCAACACGAGGCTTAGTCGAAAGTGTAAATCGAGCCTCTGTCGACTCGTCGATTACCATTCCTTCAAACATTTCTTGGCTTACTTTTTCTTTATAATCAATATCATGTAAGCCAATAATCTGCATGTGCGGATGGGCAAGCGTCCCACCTGACAACGGACCATGATTTTTGAAAAAAATTACCGATTGATATTCACCGGTTTCCTCCATATCAAGCCAATGCTTAATCCCGAACCTGATTAATTTATGTAAATGTGCTTTCGTGTAAGTCGATAATTCAGCATGGCAATCATCCGTTTCTATTAATACCGTTTGATAGGCATTCTCCAAAACTGGATATTTATTTTTCAAAAGAATAATTGGGCCATCCACTGCGATGAGGTCGGTAAGCTGTTCCCTGAAACAAAAAGGGCAGGCTTGGTCCTTGTTACGAATATTTTCTGGCTTCTTGACACCAATGGAAGTATTAAAATGTAGATGTTTATTTTCCAAACTAGTTTCCCCTCTCAAAACTGATATGGCATTCCACGTCACCATTAACTATGGAAGATTATTCAGAGAACTTTCCCTGCCAATAAAGGCGGTGTGAGCAGAGCTGCACTTCACTTATTCAAAGTAAAAAAATGTATATTTTCCACTCGAATTAAATATAATGATGAACTTTTGCGCCGCTCCGCTCCTTTTCCATACAAACTAATATGGCGTTCCACACCACCATTAACTATGGAAGATTATTCAGAGAACTATCCCTGCCAATAAAGGCGGTGTGAGCAGAGCTGCACTTCACTTATTCAAAGTAAAAAAATGTATATTTTCCACTCGAATTAAATATAATGATGAACTTTTGCGCCGCTCCGCCCCTTTTCCATAAAGACTATATTTCTATTTTATGGGAGATCACAGAGCTTTTGCACTTATTTTGTTTTGTTACTGATATTTTCATTGACCATTCCGGTAAATTAATCCTAAAACAAAGAATAATTTCATGATATAGGTAATTTCGGCATATGTTTAATGTACAGGCTTATGAGTAATTTAGGAATGAGAGGGGAATTATGTTAACAAAATTAGAAGCACTTATTCTCGGTATTATTCAAGGGTTAACGGAATTTTTGCCAATTTCAAGTACAGGACATCTTTTTTTAGGAAGAAACTTATTTGGCCTTCAGGAAGCAGGGCTTTTGTTAGATACAATGCTTCATGTCGGTACATTGTTGGCAGTCCTTGTTTTTTATAAGGATGAATTTATTAAAATAATCAAAAATCCATTTAGTAAATTAACCTTATTATTAATCGTCGGAACGATCCCTGCGATCATTTTTGGACTGGCTTTTAAAGATTATATTGAAGAAATTTCGAAGACGGGGGTTACGATTGGCTGGGAGTTTTTAATTACAGGGTTATTCCTCTGGCTCTCCGATTCCGTGAAAAATGGCTTTAAGAAAATGGACGATATTAGCTATAAGGATGCATTGATCATCGGTACGTTTCAGGCTGTGGCCATTATGCCGGCGATTTCTCGTTCAGGGATGACAATCGTAGCTGCCCTATGGCGAAAATTAGACCGAGAAACGGCTGCCTACTTTTCATTTCTGTTATCCACACCAGCAATTGCGGGAGCGATTGTTCTGCAAACGAAGGATTTATTGGGGGGAGCTGGAGAAGAAATATCCTTATCTGCCCTACTTGTTGGAATCGTCTCGTCAACCATTTTTGGCTATATTGCGGTGAAGTGGATGATTGGTTACTTAAGAAAGCATTCATTAAAACCATTTGCGATTTATGTGTGGGCGTTAGGATTACTTGTTTTGTTTTTCCAATTTACAGGCAAATTCTAAAGAGTGCTGTTAGGGAAAAACTGAAACGCAATTAAGAGTGCGCTTTTTGCAAATCAATGACTCTAATTTGCAACTAAAATGATTTTTCGCAATTAGGAGTGGTATTTAGATGAAAAAAGCGACCCGAGAGATCGAGTCGCTTTATATTATGCAGTAACAATTTCTTTCGCCATTTCTCTTGCTGCTTCTGCTGCTTTTTCTTTCGCCTTTGCCATGATTTCTGGCACCATTTTTGGAAAATGATCCATTCCTTCTGCAAAAACAGTATCCAAAAGGTCAAAGCCAAGAAACTCAAGTGCTTTTCTTAAATAACGATCACCGGATTCGAATTCAACCATTGGACCAGTGGAATAAATGCCGCCACGTGTTTGAATATGGATAGCCTTCCTGCCGGTAAGAAGTCCTTTTGGACCACTTTCTGTGTTCGTAAAGGTCTTTTCGGCAATAAATAGGCAATCCATAAAGGATTTTAAAATAGCTGGTGCTCCAAGATTCCATATTGGTGTGACAAATACATAGTAATCAGCAGCGATAAAGCGGTCAGCCAGCGCATGCATTTTTTCAAGCTTTGTTCGCTCTGCTTCAGATAGTTGCTCTTTTGTATAACCCATAAAGGATAATTTTGCCCGAGCGTATAATAGGTCCATATCGATCTCCGGGATATCCATATCATATAAGTGCATGTGCTCAATTTCAACATCCGGTTGTTCTTTTTTGAACTCTTCTAAAAATACTTCCCCGATCTGCATTCCTCTTGAAAGTTTCTTATCAGGTTTTGGATTGACCGTTATATAAATAAGCTTTGACATGTACATCCCTTCCCTTTAATCACAATTTTTTCCTCTCCTATTATACTACAACAAACTTCCTTGCTCACCATTGAACAATAAGTGAAGTTTATGAAAAAATTGTGAATTTTATACAATCGCGACTCCCATTATTAATATACTCATCCGTTAATAAGGTGCAATACCCAAGATTTTTTGAACAGTTTGTGACAATCCTAAACTAAACATAATGAAACTTAACGAAACTTAACAAAAGTCACTTACTCTTTAACATATTCATTTTAAAATTGAAAAAAAGGAGGTTTATTTACTTATGGAAGGAAAGGCTTATACACCAGATGAAGTGGCGCAAATCTTTCAAATCTCAAAACATACTGTTTATGAGCTGATAAAAAGAGGTGAGTTGCAGGCCTTTAAAATTGGCAATAAAATGCGGATTGAGCATGCAGAGCTTGAAAGATATAAGGAAAACACAAAAGCCCCAGCAAAGAAACATTTGTCTGAACCAATTCCTATTATTCCGTCTCTATCGATTCGACTATCAGGCAGCCATGACTTTCTTGTTGAGCATTTCATAAAACAAGCGACAAATACAGTAAACCTACAAATCCAGCCTTCCTACATCGGGAGTTTAGAAGGTTTAATGATGCTGTACCGCGGTCAATGCGATATCGCCGCCATTCATCTACTAGATCCAACATCACAAGAATATAATCTGCCTTTTATCCATCAGCTTTTTGTTTACGAATCGATTTTGGTACTAAGATTGGCTGCAAGAGAACAAGGTTTTATTGTTGCCAAAGACAACCCGAAAAAAATTGAAGACTTTCATGATCTTACTAGGAAAAATGTTCAATTTATTAACCGCCAAAAGGGGGCGGGCACAAGATTTTTACTTGACTCAAAGCTTTTAAGCTATGGAATTGATCCGAGTAAAATTAACGGTTACGGAAACGAAGAATGGAACCATTTGTCAGCAGCTTCTTACATAAGCAGGGGCATGGCTGATGTTACCTTTGGGATTCAGTCTGCCGCTAGCCACTTAGGACTTGATTTCATTCCAGTGGCCAAAGAAAATTTTGACCTTGTTTTTCGTTTTACCAATGAAAACAAGCAAAGCTTAACAAAGTTGATCCACTACTTGCAGTCGAACAACTTTAAAAATAGCTTGACCGATTTAGAAGGATATTCCATCTCAGAATTAGGGAAAATCACCTATCAAACTAGTACAACGGAGGAAACAACATGTTAAGAAAACGCTATTTTGCAGTCCTATTTGCTTTTATGCTACTAATTTTATCAGCATGTGGAAACACAGACACAAAAGACGCAGTGGCAAAAGAGAAAAAGCCAGCACCTAAAGCAGCACCAACGGAAATGATCCTAGCCACAACGACAAGTACACAGGACAGCGGCTTGCTCGATGTGATAATCCCGATGTTTGAAAAAGAAAATAATGTAAAAGTAAAAACGATTGCAGTTGGCACAGGACAAGCATTAGAAATGGGAACAAAAGGGGAAGCAGATGTCCTTCTTGTTCATGCTCCAGCATCTGAAAAAGCGGTTGTCGATGCAGGCGATGCGATTAACTACAAACGTGTAATGTATAATGACTTTATTTTAGTTGGACCGAAGGATAATCCAGCAGGTGTCAGCGGCGATGACATTAAAGCAGCATTCAAAAAGTTGGCAGACAGCAAAGCTACTTTTGTTTCCCGAGGTGACGACTCTGGTACACATAAAAAAGAACTTGGTATTTGGACGGCTGATAACATCAAACCTGCCGGTGATTGGTATGTATCAACTGGACAAGGCATGGGGCAAACATTGCAGGTTGCTGCTGAGAAAAAAGGGTATGTGTTAACAGACCGTGCTACATGGCTAGCGCAAGCGAAAAATTTAGACACTCTACAAATCGTCGTTGAAGGCGGCAAAGATTTAATGAATATCTATCATGTTATGCAAGTAAATCCTGAAAAACATGACAAGATTAATAGCAAAGATGCCGAAAAATTTGTAGAATTTATGGTAAATAGCAAAACTCAAGATGTAATTGAAAGCTTTGGTAAGAAAGAATATGGTCAATCATTATTCTATAAGTACACTGAATAATTTCTGACATGGGAAGGGGACCCAATTTTCTAAAGCAGGTACTCCTTCCTATTCATACTTCTTAAGGGAATCCTGGAGGCATTATTGATGGAACTGCTCATTGATGGACTAAAAAAAGCGATAGAAATGATTCTTTCCGGTGATCAGGAAGTTTTTGCAATTACCTGGCTAACACTTAAGGTCTGTCTTATTTCCATTCTGATTAGTACTCTCATAGGATTACCGCTTGGAATTTTTCTTGGATTAACTAGATTTAAGGGTCGCAGAATACTATTATTATTCATTAATATTGGTATGGGCTTGCCGCCTGTTGTTGCCGGGCTTTGGATTACGATGCTGTTATGGCGCTCTGGTCCGTTAGGTGACCTTTCCTTGCTCTATTCGCCGACAGCGATTGTGATGGCCCAAATTTTAGTAAGCCTGCCAATCGTCACAAGCCTAACCTGCACGGCATTTCAGCAAATCAGCGATAAAATGCTCCTGCAAATTAAAGCACTTGGAGCAACAAAGCTTCAGACATTAATAATCCTAATCAAGCAATTAAAAATTGCGATTTTGGCTGCAATTATGGCTGGCTTTGGCAGGGTCATTGCTGAGGTTGGCGCCGCGATGATGGTCGGCGGAAATATTCTGGGTGACACCCGCATCTTAACAACGACGATTGTGATGGAAGTTTCGAAAGGAAACTTTGACATCGCCTTAGCCCTTTCATTTATTTTATTATCCGTTGCCCTGTTAATTACGGCTGCGTTAACATTTTTACAGCAAAGGAAGCGAATATCATGAACCCGTTAATTGAGCTGAAGAATATCACTTTTAAAGCCCAAAATAAAACAATTCTTGATATTCCTGAATTCCAGATCAACGCTGGAGAATTTCTCGGAATTATGGGACCTAACGGTGCCGGCAAAAGCACTCTACTTAAGGTGGTATCGCTTCTTGAGCAGCAAACGAGTGGTGAAATCCTCTACCTTGGGCAGGTCATTCCTATCGGGAATGCACCGCTTGAATTACGGAGGAAGTTTTCAATTGCCCTGCAGCAATCCTTACTGTTAGATGGAACTGTGTTTCACAATATCGCGATTGGCTTATCATTACGAAAGATTTCAAAATCTGTCATTAAGGAAAAAGTGGAGCATTGGATGGAGCTGTTTGGAATCAGCCATTTGGCGAAAAAAAATGCGCTTTACTTATCCGGCGGTGAGGCTCAACGAGTCAACTTAGCGCGGGCAATGATTGTTGAGCCAGAAATCCTTTTTCTCGATGAACCATTTTCATCTCTAGACTTTCCGACTAAAATTAAATTAATGGAAGATTTCAAGGGCATTATCGAAGCGGCCCAAACCACGGCTGTGTTTGTCAGCCATGATTTAATGGAGATCAATTACCTCACGAATCGACTTGCGATTATCGTGAATGGTGAAGTAAAACAATCCGGGCCCACCCCTCGGGTCCTAGAACATCCTAATTCTTCCACTTCATCCTTCCTAAATGAGTGGAAGAAATTCTATCCCCTTGCACGTTGAAGGCAGTTCCTTTCGGAGCTGCTCTTTTTTGTGGAAAAGGGGCGGAGCGCCGCAATAATGTATCAGTATATCTGGCTGAGTAAACAAATTCATTTACCACTTTGGAGAAGTGCAGCTCATCTCTGCTCACACGCCTTAATTATGTTGGCGTACAACTCATCATCCATTCACTTTCATGCATGGGTTGGGAGTTGAAACTCATGGTAGTTTTTTTATCAATTGATTAAAATTCCCATGAAGAATAAAATAGGTAATAAGATATATATTTTGATCATTATACTGGCTCGTAGGGGGATTTTCATGAAGTATGCAATTATTACCGGTGCATCAAAAGGTTTAGGTGAAGCCATTGCGAAACGACTCATCCATGAACAAATTGCGATCGTTTCCGTATCCCGGACAGAAAATGAAGAAATCAAAAGGATGGCATTAGAAAAAGGCCTGTACTATAACCATTTTTCCTGTAATCTTTCATTAGAAAAAGAGGTCCAGGAAGTATTTATGGATATAGCTCACTGTCTTTTTCAAAAGGATCCAAAGGAAATTCTTCTATTTAATAACGCAGGTGTGATTGAACCAATCCAAACGGTTGGCAATTTAGATCAAACTCCAACCATTCGAAACATTCAAGTAAATTTAATTGCACCAATCCTCATCACTAATTTATTTTTTAGTAAAGCACAGTTGACCAACACAAAGGTCCAAGTTATTAATGTAACCTCAGGTGCAGCAATCCGCTCGATCGAAGGCTGGAGTGTGTATTGCAGCTCAAAGGCTGGGTTAAATATGTTCACACAAACGGCCGCATTAGAGCAAGCGGAAATGAAAACGGAAAATAAAATTATTGCCTTTAGCCCTGGCATTATGGATACAAATATGCAGGAAACAATTAGGTCTTCGTCAAATAAAGCGTTTAAGGAACTAGAAAGGTTTAAAGAATTTAAGGAAAATAATATGTTGTTGCAGGCAGATGTGGTGGCTAATGCACTAGTAGACTTAGTTATTAGCGGTAATGTTGAAAGTGGCAAAGTTTATAATGTTAAAGAATTAGTAGGAGAGTAAGAGAAATGGGGCGCCTATCAAGATGATTGGTACCCCATTTCTGTAAAACCCTTTCTATCCTCTTTGTTACTCCCCTATGGAAAATAGGATTGCGATCCATCCTTTTGCTAGTCCTCCTGCGGAAACCACAAGGTTATACTGGTCCCCTTATTCAACCTGCTTTTCACCTTGATGACTCCTTTATGGGCATCCATCAACGCCTTTACAATCGAGAGTCCAATGCCAACGCCTCCTGTTTTGCGGTCGCGTGATTTGTCACCGCGGTAGAAGCGTTCGAAGATATGCGGGATATCGTCCTCATTCATTCCTGAACCTTCATCATGAATCTTAAAGCCGACATAGCCCTCCATTTCTGTTTGTACCGAAATCGTGACCTTTTTTCCTTCCGGCGTATATTTCAGCGCATTATTTAAGACGTTTGACAGGATTTGCATTAAGCGGTCCTTGTCCGCCTCAAACATTTCCTCGTGCTGCGGTTCTTCAATATAAAGCCCGATCCCCTTTTCCTTAAACAATGGCATAAAAATTTCCCATAGAGCTGCCAGCACACTACCTGCTTCTAGCTCAATTTTTTCCAGTCTAATTTGCGGATTTTCCGCTGCAAGTAGTTTTTCTAATTCATTGACGAGCCTTACTAAGCGCATCAGCTCTTCATGACTCGTTTGCAGGCGCTGCGGGGTCGGCTCCCAAATTCCGTCCTGAAAGGCTTCGATTTGACTCCTTAATGTGGCAAGTGGTGTCCTCAGTTCATGGGCAAGATCACCAGTAAATTGTTTCCGAAGCATTTCTTCCTTCGCAAGTGACTCCGCCAAGTTATTGAAGGAGATGGCAATCTGCTTTACCTCGGTAGGCAGGCCCGACAACGGAATCCGAATATCAAGGTTATGCTGCTGCAGCTCACCTGCCGCAAAGGAAAGCTTTTTCAAACCAAATGTTAATTTTTTCGAAAAAAGCATACTAAATATAATGGCGAGTACAATCGTCAAGCATACTGCCGCCAATATATACAATTGGATGGTTTGGATAAACGTGTATTCATCGTCAATTAATCCTTTCGGATAAATAGCCACAAGCTTTCCGATTATTGAATTATCCACTTTTATCGAATAAGTTTTGGAGTGCCACTCTTCCCCAATCGGGGACGGTTCTGTTAACACAAGGGTATTTAACATACCGAGAATGTTGGAAGAATCCATTTGCAATTGACCAAACCGATCATACAATTGAAAATAAAGCTGATCAGTCATCGCATGCTCGTGGAACAACCCAGACACCGGATCGCTGGTAAAATGGCCATTTTTTTTATAATCCTTTTCAATTTCCGTAATCACTCGATCAATCTTTTTTTCGCGGTTGCGGTCCAAATAGCTATTAAAACTCTCTTCAAAGCCATATTGGATAAAAAAGCTGACGATTAATATCCCAATCATCGAGATAAGCACTAGATAAAATAGAATCTTAGACCGAAGCGTTTGCAGCATCTAGTACCCCTCCAAATTTATAGCCCATCCCAAAAACGGTCACGATAAAGTCCGGCTGCCGTGAATCTGATTCGATCTTTTTTCGAAGGTTTTTGATATGTGTATCAACACTGCGTTCGTAGCCTTCATAATACATGCCTTCGTCCTGAATTTTCTCTAATAAATCCATCCGGCTGTATACGCGGCCGGGATTCACTGCCATATTGGTTAATAGTTTATATTCAATCGGAGTCAAGGTAACGGAATCTCCGTTTACAGTTACTTCCTTTTTGATTAGATCAATCGCTAGTTTTCTTCCATTGAATTCAAGACGTTCAACCTTTTCAGACTTTTTCACTCGTCTTAAAATGGCTTGAACACGAACGACCACTTCCCGGGGGCTGAATGGCTTGGATAAATAGTCATCTGCTCCCATAACAATTCCGTTGATGCGATCATCCTCAGCTGATTTCGCGGTCAGCATAATTATTGGAACATCTGACTCTTTTCTCACTAAGCGGCAAACCTCTTCACCAGAAATATCAGGAAGCATTAAGTCTAAGATAATGAGGTCAGGATTTATTGTTTTAGCCTTTTTTAAGGCGTCAATTCCATTATCAGCGCTATGAATTTCATAGCCTTCTCTCTCAAGGTAAGCTTCGAGAACTTCTATTATTCTACGTTCATCGTCAACTAATAATATTTTCATTATTATCACTCCCCATATCTTTACTATATCATCTTGGGTCTGTGATTTTTGTAACTTCACAAATTCACCACAACTTCTTCATAACATCTTCAATCTTTCTCGATAAGATATAACTGTAGTTAGGATAGAGGAGAAAGCTTAAAGGACCCCCAAGGTTAAAGCTATCAACTCTTTGATGAAGTACATGGTTATCAACCATAATTCTCATCCCAAATTTAACCTCTCTTTTTTATATAGTAAGGGTGTCCCGTTCGGCGGGGCGCCCACTTTTTTTTGAATTGATAAAATTGAACTTGGAAAATTGGCCAGCACAAGCTCACTAGCTACTAGAATGCTCACTTCCATTTTTTTATTTTTTAAAAAATGGCTACAAAATAAGGATTCCTCACAACTAAACATGTAGTATTCTAAATAGTGAGGTGCTGAAATCAATGAATAAAATTTCTTTTAAAATTGGCCTACTTTTCTTCGTCGCTATCTTTCTATTAGAATCTATTTCGATGTTTTTTTTGCATAATAATATTATTCATTCCCGTGTTCATGACGAGTTGTCTGCTCTTCAGACTCGGGGAAATAACCACCGCGAGGTTCTCCAGGTTTCCTTTCATGAAGAAACCATTAAGCATATTGCCATGATGGAAGCACGGACGGATTCGCAGGTCATTCTCACAAACCCAAATGGAACGATTTATATGTCGTCCAATAAGGTTACAGATGAAATGAAAAGGATCATGAAATCAACGCCAAAGAATGTACCGCATGAAGGCTTAATCTTAGAGGATGACTGGAAAAAAGCCACTTATATCTCATCGATCAGCCCTGTAGTAATAGACAACAAGGTTAACGGCTATATCTACATGTTCCAAAATACGCAAAAAATCAAGAATTTGATTTCCGGACTTAACCAGCATTTTCTACTTGCGGGTGTGCTTTCGCTATTATTTATGATGATTATCATTACTTTTTTGACAAGGGTTGTTACCCATCCGCTCATTCAGATAAGTGAAGCAACGAAACGAATCAGTAAAGGCGAGCTGTCTGTGTCCTTACCGAAACTCGGAAAGGACGAAATAGGTGGACTTGGTGAATCGATTAGGGTGCTCGCAAGTGATTTAGATACTTTAAAAAATGAACGAAATGAGTTCCTAGCAAGCATTTCCCACGAGCTCCGGACACCGCTAACTTATATTAAGGGTTATGCAGACATTGCTCGGCGCCAGGATACAAGTGATGCGGACAAGGATACTTATTTAGGGATTATTTTTGAAGAATCTGTCAAACTTTCAAAACTCGTGAAGGAATTATTCCATCTTGCCAAAATGGATGAAAATACTTTTTCGATTGAAAAAGAAGAAGTTCATTTACAGCCCTATTTCCAGTCAATTGTTGAAAAGGTTTCACCAGCACTGAAAGAACATCATTTGGAGCTTATTCTTGAGTGCTCGGGCGGTCTTTATGCACAAATAGACCCTATCCGATTTGAGCAGGTAATCCTCAATCTGCTCGATAATGCGCGTAAATATTCGGAGCCGTTTACAAAAATCAGCCTCATTGTTAGTGAAGAAAGTGGAAAAACGCACATTAAAGTGATCGACCAAGGGCGGGGAATTCCCGAAGAAGATCTACCACGGATTTTTGAGCGGTTTTACCGTGTCGATAAATCCCGAGCACGTTCACTTGGAGGTACAGGACTGGGACTGGCGATTGTAAAACAATTGGTCGAGTCACATGGAGGGACGGTTGCAGTAACCAGTAGCAAAGATGCTGGAACAACCTTTGAGATTGTTTTATAACGTAAAAAAAATCCTTATCGTATGCCGATAAGGATTTTTATGTGCCTATTCGTCTTTCTTTTTAACCTCTTCTGTTAGTTCCTCAATGCTTCTTCTTACGTTAGATTTACCAGAGTAGTTTTCGATTAGCTCTTTCACATCAAGACCACTAGAAGCCTTTAATGATTCTTGCAGGCTGGCCATTAGATTAGTTGCATAACTGGTAATCTTATTAGCACCGCCATTTTCTCCAGAACCGCCGCCCGTATCGACAACGGTGATTTTATCAATATTGGATAATGGGGCTGCCACTTGCTTCGCATATTCAGGAAGCATTTTGATAACCATGTCCAAGATAGCCGCTTGACCAAATTGCTCGAACGCTTCAGCGATTTTTTCCTTCGCTTCTGCTTCTGCCAAACCTTTTAAGCGAATAATTTCTGCTTCTGATGAACCCTGTGCCTTTTGTGCTTCCGCTTTTGCAAGACCATCGAGGCGAATTCGCTCTGCTTCCGCCTTTGCCATTGCTTCAATGCGATACTTATTGGCTTCCGCTTCAGCCATTTCCCTTGCCTTGTTGGCAGCAGCGGATTGCTCCACGGAATAACGGTCAGCATCGGCTTTTTTCTTCACTTCAGAATCGTATTGGCGTTCACGACGAAGAATTTCTTTTTCTTCTAATTCAATTTGTTTTTGTCTTTCAATAATCTTGATTTGCATTTCTTGTTCCATTACATCCTGCTTCGAACGGGCACTTTCAAGATCGTAGGCTTGGTCAGCTTTAGCTTTTGCGATATCCTGTTCACGGCGGAACTCAGCGACTTTCAACTGATTGACTTTCTCCGCTTCGGCAATTTCTGTTGACCTTTCTAATTCTGAACGCTTCGCTTCTTTTGCAGCCTCTGCCTTTTTGATCCGCGTTTCTTTTTCTGCCTCAGCAGTGGCAATATCAGCATCTCTTCTAACTTGAGCAATACGAGGTTTACCAAGTGAATCAAGGTAACCATTTTTGTCACGAACATCTTTAATCGTAAAGGATACAATTACCAAGCCCATTTTCGCAAGATCCTGTGAAGCAACCCTTTGAACCTCTTGAGAAAATTTATCGCGATTTTTATAGATTTCTTCAACAGTCATCGAGCCAAGAATCGACCGTAAATGACCCTCAAGAACTTCTCTTGCTTCATTCTCACGATCTTCTTTTGGCTTTCCAAGAAACTGTTCAGCAGCTGTCGCAATTTCACTAATCGAGCCGCCAATTTTAATAATTGCGACACCATCAGCCATGACAGGTACACCCTGCTCCGTGTAAACCTCAGGTGTGGTAACTTCTAGTTTACTAGATAGTAAGCTTAGTGGTTTAGCCTGTTGGAATACTGGTAAAATAAAGCTACCACCGCCGCGGATGATTTTGATTTTATTTCCAGCTTCGTCTACATGAACACTGCCGTTACCAAGAAAACTTCCCGTCACGATCAGTGCCTCATCCGGTCCGGCCGTTCTGTACTTGGTGACAAAGACGCCGATTAAAACAATTAGAATAAGTACAACAATCCCGATAATGATCCAAATAATGTTAAAATCCATTTCTTATTACCTCCTCTAGATAAAACTCTCTAATTGATGGTGGACCGTTACTTCCAGTACGCCATTTTTTACCTGAACCACGAGTACATCTGTGCCATTTGGAATCTCATCACCATCAAAGCTTGAAGCTGGTTTGGCAATTCTGCCACTCGTACTATCAATCATCACTTCGCCAAAACCATTGGCTGGTATCGCCGTGATCACGGTCCCAACCCGGCCTTGCAAATCTGATTCTTTATAGACAAGGGATTCCTCTGCAGACGATAACGGTACGAGAACAAAAACATTTAATAAGGTTACTAGAATAAAAGCAGCACCTGCCGAGATGCCCAAAATAAGTAAATAATGCAGTGATGATAGTCTTTCAAATAGGAAGCCGCTTGCAGACAGGACGGTCACGAAGGCAAAGATTAAGACTGGATTAAGGAAATGAAATCCTCCGTCTCCGGCTCCATGAAAATGAAAGACATCGGCGAACAACACATACAAAACGGTTAAAACACCCGAAATGATTAACCCGTACAAATAAATCGTTTCTAAAGGAATGCTAAAAGGTTCCATGCGCATCAATCCTTCTTTTTGATTATTGTCACATAAAAAGGAAAGTGAATTGTGGGTTTACGATTTCAGTAAAATTCAAGCATGATGCATCCTTCCCTTCCTCTCTGTTATGTATGTTAGATTATACGGATAAAAATGAAAAAGGTTTCACTCTCTAGAAACATTTTATCATTTTCTACCAATTGAGAACACCTAACAATCTTCGACAAATTTCGAGAAATGCTAGTCGAGATGCCATTTTTGTCTTATTGGGTAAATGGAATACCCTTTCTTCAACGGGCTAACTTCTTAATTCCCTTCAACAAAAAAAGTGCCATAGCTTTTGAGCTACAACACCTTATTGAATCATATTCAAAAACTTTCTAGTTCGTTCCTCTATTGGATTAGTAAAAATCTCTTCAGGTTTATTTCTTTCGACGATGACGCCACCGTCCATGAATATGACTTCATCTGCTGCTTCGCGGGCAAAGCGCATCTCATGGGTAACTACAATCATCGTCATCCCTTCTTGAGCGAGGTCCTTCATTACTTTTAATACCTCGCCAACAAGCTCGGGGTCGAGGGCTGACGTCGGCTCATCAAACAACATGACCTCTGGTTCCATCGCTAGCGCCCTGGCAATCCCGACACGCTGCTGCTGCCCGCCTGAAAGCTGGGCAGGATAGTAAGACACTTTGTCTCCAAGACCAACTTTCTCCAGCAACAACTTAGCTCTTTTCCGAGCCACCTCTTTATCTACACCTTTCACGATCACCGGCCCTTCCATCACGTTCTCAATGGCTGTTTTATGAGGAAAAAGATTATAGTTTTGAAAAACCATTCCGGTCAAACGGCGAAATGATGCGACGGACCTTTTCGAGACGGCTTTAGAAAAATCCAGGCTTTGACCTTCAATTAGAATGACACCTTCCGTAGGCGTTTCCAGTACATTCAAACAGCGGAGCATCGTGGTCTTTCCAGATCCGGATGGACCAATGACAACAACAACATTCCCTTTTTCAACCTGAAGGTCAATTCCTTTTAATACCTCTAATTGGCCAAATTGTTTATATAATCCTTTTATTGAAATCATCGAATAACTCCTTTTTCCCATATTACCGAGGAATAACCGATCTTGTTGGGCTATTAAGACACATAACGGTCCAGCCTTTTTTCCATGAACCCTTGGACCATGGAAAGGAAAAAACAAATGACCCAATAAATAAATGCAGCTTCGGAATAGACCAATAAAAATTCATAGTTTGCTGCCGTAATTTCCTGGGCGCGGCGAAACATCTCTGTTACCAGGACAACGGAGGCAAGCGAGGTATCTTTAACAAGACTAATAAATGAATTAGATAATGGCGGAAGCGACACTCGTGCAGCTTGTGGCAGGATGATTCTTTTTAACGCCTGGGAATACGACATTCCAATCGAATAGCCCGCTTCCCACTGTCCTTTCGGGATGGAAAGAATCGCAGCCCTGATAATTTCGGAGGCATATGCTCCAACGCTAAGTGAGAAACCAATGACAGCTGAAATAAATGGGTCAATAGTAAGGCCGATATTCGGAAGCCCATAAAAAATAATAAATAACTGCACTAATAATGGTGTTCCGCGAATAATTGAAACATAGATTCTAGCAATGATTTGAAAGAAATTCACCTGCGAAATCCGGGCGAGCGCTGTCAACACAGCTAAAATCAGACCAATAATAAATGAAATAATCGTTAATGGGATGGTATTCATAACAGCCCCCTCCAGCAGCGGCTGGAGGGAAGTTTTAGCAATATCCACTAATCTTGCCGTTCTTTCTGGATCAGCAAAAATACTATTTAAGAACATCTTCACCAAACCATTTCTCAGAGATTTTTTTGTAAGTGCCATCAGCAACCATATCTTTTAACGCTTTATTTACGGCATCCACAAGGGTCATACTATTTTTTCTAAACATAAATCCACTTCGCGAAACATCCGTTTCAGTTTCGACAATTTTCACTCGTGCCTCAGGCTTTTTCTTTTTGTAATCTAAAAAGGCTATCTTATCGTTGATGGTTACGTCGACACGCTTCGATTCAATCAGATCGACAGCTTGGGTAAATCCATCAACACCGACAATATTTGCACCATATTTTTTGGCCATATCAGCATAGTTGCTGGTTAGTGATTGGGCTGATTTTAATCCTTTAATGTCCGCAATGGATTTTACTTTATCATTATCCCTAGCTGCAATAAGAACGCCAGCTGAAGATATGTATGGATTAGAAAAATCATACTTTTCTTGACGGTCTGGACGAATCCCTACCTGGTTGGCAATCATATCAAAACGCTTGGCATCTAGTCCGGCAAACAAGGAATCCCATTGCGTTTCCTTGAATTCCGGCTTTACCCCTAAACGCTTGGCAACTTCTTCGGCAATCTCGACATCGAAGCCAGTTAGTTTTCCACTAGTATCATGGTATGTGAATGGCGCGTATGTACCTTCTGTTCCAATTAATATCTTTCCTTGGTCCTTTACGTTTTTCAATAAATCAGCAGACTGATTAGTCCCCGATTTCTTGTTATCGTTTATAGCCTTATCACCGCTCGTGGCACAGGCTGACAGAATTAACATAAAACTGAGTAAAAGAGTAAAAATGACGGATAATTTTTTCATTTTTTCTTCCTCCGAATTCTTATTGTTTTGCTCATATTTAATACTCTTATTACATGCCTTCTTCTATCAAACATAATAGAATTAAAATTATTTTACCCATTAATAAAAATAAAAACCTATCAGAGTATCCTGATAGGTTCAGCAGATAATGTTTAATTTTGTTGGATTCTGGTACGCTTTTTTTCCTGGCTTGGCAATTCCTCCTCGTTCCAACATTATTTCCACCATTTATCAAACAGCGTTGCGGGAAGCTGACGTTTATGTTCGGTGATGAGATAGCGCTTTTCAATTTTCTCGGCGACCTCTTGTGAAACAGACACTCCTTCAAGATAATCGTCCAGTTCATCATAGGTAATACCCATTTCGGTTTCATCGGCCTGGCCTGGTTTATGGTCGAGCAGGTCTGCAGTCGGTACCTTTAAATAGAGAGATTCCTCTGCACCAAGCACCTTTAGCAAGGCTTTCCCCTGCCTTTTGGTTAGGCCTGTTAATGGAAGGATATCTGCCCCTCCGTCACCATACTTTGTATAAAATCCTGTAACTGCTTCTGCTGCATGATCTGTACCGACCACAAGCAGCCCTTCCATGCCACCGACGGCATACTGGGCGATCATTCTCATTCTAGCCTTCACATTTCCTTTTTGGTAATCGCTTAAACTGTCGACCTGGATGCCTGAATTATATTCCATTTGTACTTCATCAACAGCTGCCTTGATATTAAAAACCAATTCCCGGTCAGCACGGATAAAGGCCAAAGCTCTTTTGGCATCTTCCTCATCCTGTTGAACTCCATAGGGAAGACGAACGGCAATAAACAAAGCCTCGTTTCCATCACTCCTCAGCTCCTCAACAGCAAGCTGCACCAACCGTCCGGCGAGAGTGGAATCCTGACCACCGCTGATTCCTAACACATACCCCTTTGCCTTTGTTTTCAACAAATAATTTTTCAAAAAGTCAATCCGCTTACGGATTTCTTCTTTCGGGTTGATGTTTGGTGTGACATGTAATTCTTTCATAATCTGTACTTGTAAACTCATCCCATGGGCCTCCCATCTATAATCATTGTATATTCACTGTATCATAAATGTCTGTCATTCACTAAAATTTATCACGTAATAACGGGCAGGATGATCCTCTGATGGAGTATCACATAATCATCTTATAAAGATCCTTCGAAACCTGATGGATATTTACTCTTTTGTCACGAACATTCAAGAGAATCGCCATGGTGGTTTTATTTTTAAAATAGACATGAAATGATTCCCAGCCGCCCACGATACCACGGCTATAAACTTTGTCATCTGCCACATAGAGGCCTAAACCATACTTTGACTTTGGCCCTGGAGTCAGCATTTCCTTTAAACTATCTTGGGAAACAAGTTTTCCATTCATTAACGCCTGATCGAAAGAGCATAAATCAAGGACAGTAGCATAAATATCGCCACACCCAAAAAGCACATCAGTCTTCAATTGCCTAGCCGGAATCAATTGATTTCCGATCTTTAGATAGCCTGTTGAATAATGTGAGTCCGCTTGCTCCTCGGTAATAAAACCCGAATGTCGCATCGAGGCCTTATTAAATATATTCTTTTGAATATATTCATGCAGTGGTACCCCCGAAACCTTTTCCACAATAAACCCCAGGACCAAATAATTGATGTCATTATAATTCCATTGTGTCCCCGCTGGAAATCTAATCGTTTTTGCAGCCAACTTCTGCACTATTTCTACTGGTTTCTTGTTTCCTGTATGCCAGAGGGGTGCTTGGATTCCAGACGTGTGGTTTAATAAATGGAAGATTTTTATCTTCTTCCCATTTGGGAAGTCTGGAATATAAGTTGCAACAGAATCTTGAATCGTTAATTTCCGTTTATCCTGGAGCTGCATAATACTAGCAGCGACGATCAACTTCGTAATGGATGCAATAGGATGGGCGGTTCCAGGTTGATTTTCGATTCGTTGGTTAAAATCGGCAAATCCCACACCCTCATGAAAAATTATTTCCTTCTCCTTTACAATAGCTACACTGCCATTGATATGGTTTGAATTTAAATAGGCTCTTATCTTTCGTTGAAGATTTGTTTCCTCCTGTTTATTTTCATAATAAGCGGAAACCTCATGGTTGGGTTGTAGTAAATGTACATGATTTTGGCAGCCTGCCGTACCGATGAAAATAGAAGTAAACCACAATAATATTTTATATTTCACAGCTAATCCCATCTTCCTCTATTCCATTTGTCGATTCATGGGTTTATTATGGATGAATAAACAGTGATTTACTCCATCTTCGCTGCTTCAAAGAGAATTTTCGTTTTATTTTCCGGTAAACTAGTTATGATATCATTAAAAATGGAGATTTATCACTGTATCAAGTTTGATTATGTTTTTAATATGAACCACAAATTAGTAACAGATTGTTGGAGGGATTTTGATGGAAGCAAAAACTTGTAATGAATCAAGAGTAGTGAGAACCAGCAGGATTTTTCCTAACGATGTAAATAACCATCATACATTGTTTGGCGGGAAGCTGATGAGTGATGTTGACATGCTTGCCTCTATTTCGGCGACCAGGCATTCACGGAGGGAGTGTGTCACCGCATCGACTGACTCGGTTGATTTTCTTAGCCCGATTACACCAAAGGATTCCGTTTGTTTCGAATCCTTCGTTACTTGGACCGGCACCTCTTCCATAGAAGTGTTTGTAAAAATTATTGCCGAAAATCTCATTTCTGGTGATCGAAAAATTGCTGCAACTGCCTTTTTGACCTTTGTTGCCCTAGATGACAATGGGAAACCTACTGCGGTCCCTAAGATTATTCCAGAAACGGAAGAGGAAAAAAAGCTATATGAAACTGGACACGAACGGGCCGAAAAGCGGAAACAGCACAGGAAAAACAGTAAAGAATTGGCGAGTTATTTTACCACGAGTAAACCGTGGGAATAAGAAAAGCGGAAGCGCCCTGGTCAGCGACGTAAGGGCTGGACTGAACCGACTGAGATAAATGTAAACTCGCCGATTGGCAAGCCGTTAGGCGAAGACAGAGGCGTAGTTGAATTTATGCGTTCAGAATTTAGGAAATAAATTCTGATTAGCTAAAGGAAACACGGTGAGCGTTAGCGAACCGATGTTGACTTATCGTAGGGAGGTGAGGGAAGCACTCTAGTCGCTAGGGCGCTGGAGCTGGACAATTCTCTAAGTCCAATGTTATAAATTCTAATATTATAAGAAAAGGTTCGCTGAATTAGCGAACCTTTCCCTATTAATTCTGAAGTTTTCTTCTATCTGGAGCATGTGGTGCCTTTAGCATCCAACCGCGCTTCACCATCATATCAAAGCCCTTGGCGGAATAAAGTAAAATTTCAAGGATGTACTTTTCATAAAAAACGGCTAAATCCGTTCGCATTGACAATGACAACGCATGTCCTATTAAAGTAACATCAATGCTGTTCAAGGAGTGGAACAATGTAACGACAAGCCGATCTGAAAACGGTGAGACCGTTGAATCCGTTACATCCATACTGACACACACGTTCCCTAATAGCTCCTCCCTCATAAGGATATCATTAAAGGTGTTAATTTGTTTTTCAGAAATTTTCTTACCTTCAGCGATATAATCATGAATTTCTTTATCCTTGACTACTTGAAGTAAGCCCATACATAGTAAGATTGAAAAATAATTCCGCTCAATGTTAAAAAAGATTTCCGTAATTTCAGCTACATTTAACGGTCTCTTTTTCCAAAATCCACTAATATAGGATGGATTTTCAACATACTCCACCTGATCCGGATAGGGAATCATTGGCGGCCGATCATAGACTCCCTTTTCAAGCATTAAGGTTGTTGCTTGCTGATATAACATCGTCGTTTGTTGGACCATCCTCACAAAAAAATCCATCACATCTTTACGGGCTGTATTCACTGTAATAAAACTAGTATTAACCATGCCCATTCTGCTCATAGAGTAGACAAAGCTTAAACCAAACATATCATAAAATAAAGGCGGTGCAGTCAAATTTAAGTCTTTTTCCGAGAACCCATCGGGTATAGGGATACCCTCATCCTTAAAAATACACGTAATCTGGGCAACATGTCCTTTAGATATCTCATAGGCTTTCTGCAAAATTTCCTTTATTTGTTCATCTTGATTGTGATGCAGGAAATAGGTTAATAAACAAACAGCCATATTCTCCTGAAGGTAGGCAGCCCATAATCCGCCGATTTCCGAACTGGTTAACCTTATGCTATGCCCACCCATTTTGCAGTCCTCCTAAAAAAGTACTTTACGAATAGATTCCCAATTGACAAGCTTTTTTATTCGTCCTTCCCAAGTCCTTA
This sequence comes from Neobacillus sp., assembly GCF_031988165.1. Lineage (NCBI taxonomy): Bacteria > Bacillati > Bacillota > Bacilli > Caryophanales > Bacillaceae > Neobacillus > Neobacillus sp. The sequence continues at coordinate 89,383 of NZ_DALZYO010000001.1, read as the reverse complement.
CCTATTCCTTAGTTGATTCATTACTGGGCCGCCAAGTCATTACACCATCTTCTTCATCAAACTCAATCGTGACATCGACGACGCCTTTTTCTGCCAATATTTTTTCCTCTAATCTGTCTTTAATATCATCGGCCGCTGCTACTGTCATTTTGGGATCTACCTCAATCTCCACCTCAACATGCAGGTCCTCACCCTCTTTAATCACGGTAATTCCTTGAATATCCAAAACATCTGGATCGGCCATAACAAGAGCACCAATCTTATCTTCCATTTCTTCATCAGCTTGTCCAATAACTCCTGCGGCATTGTCCAAAAAGACCTTGCCAACGACAAAAAACATCATGGCACCAATCAGTATCGAGGCGATTCCTTCTAGTTGATGGAACTTCGTAAAATAGGAAATAACCACGGCAATAATCGCTACCAAACCTCCAATCGTTGCCACGAGGTCTTCCATGAAGACAAGCTTCGTTGCCGGTTTCGCTCTTCCTAGATTAGCAAAGCTTTTAACAAACACATTAGGGCCGCTTGCCTCTATTTCGAGATCATGCAATATTTCTTTCATTGCTTTAAAAAGCACGAAGGATTCAAGGATTGTGGCAATCCCTAATACAAGGATATTGAGGATAAAACCGTCGGACGCGGTCGGATGGACAACATGATGCCAGCCTTCACGAATCGTTTCAAACGCCATAATACCGACGATTAACACAGCCCCTAAAAGAACAAGGTTAACTAAGCGGCCAAACCCATTTGGGAATTTTTCCGTCGGTGCCTTTTTACTTAAGGCAGAACCGACAAACACAAAAAACTGATTTGCTGCATCGCCAAGACTGTGCATCGTTTCCGCAAACATGGCGACATTGCCTGTATACATAAAGGCCACACCTTTAATAATTGAAATAATCGAATTAATAATCGCAGCTAGCATCGCCGATTTATTGCCGCGTTTTAAAAGCTGTAGTATTTCTCCCATCGTATCCTCTTTTCTGTTATTAAAATAAGCAGCCATTGATATTTTCTAAAATACCCTATTTCATAAAAAATAAGATAAACCCCCGTGCCTGAGAGTCGGGGGTCTGGTTTATTTACAGGTTATTCAGCACCATATTTAACCGGTTTGTTCGTTCACTTTTTTCTTCCTCAGTGGCCAAATCATATTTTTTCAATAAATGAAAGACTTCATTTAAGATTTCCTGTGTATGCTCTTTGGCCAAAAACTGATCAAATAATGGCTTCATTTCCTCTGGCAAAAAGGCTGTCTGCGATTCATATTTACTTTTAACATCTTCCTGTGAATGATTAAGCTTACATTCGCTCATGGATACTCCTCCTTGTCTATGTATACCGATAGCATAACAGATTTCAGCTAAAACAAAAAAGCCCTAAATAGGCTTTTTTGTTAAACCTTTTTACTCTCTGTTACCTCTAAGACATCCAATAAGAAAACAAATACTGGAATCCCAATAATTAGCCCCCAGACACCAAAAAAATGCTCAGAGAAAATCAACACAATAAACGTATAAAACACAGGCAGATTTGTTTTAGAACTCATCAGATTTGGGTTTAAAATATATGCCTCGATTCCATGAATGATGGCAATCGCAATCGCGATATACAGAACCTTTATCATTCCGCCAATACTATAGGCGATAATCACCAGTGGTATTAAGGAAATAATCACACCGGCAACAGGAATCAGTCCCAAAAGGAAAATCATAATCGATAAACCGCCCAGCTGTGGGAAGTTCAGTATCCACAAGGAAATCGTTGTTAAAACACAGTTCACAACAGCAATTATTAATTGTGCCTCAATCACTTTACCAAACGTGCTGACGAATTTTTTGGCAAAGAATTCAATTTCAACATAAATTGAAGCAACTTTACTCGTTTTAAATTTCTTCGTGAATTCAATTAAACGTGGTTTTTCCAACAAGAAGAACAGACTTAGTAACAGGGCTAATAATGTTTGCAGCCCAATTTTACTAATATCGGTAAAATATTTTAATAAAAAGGTAAAACCTTGTTCTAAATAACTGGAAATTTTTATTTCTTCAATTCGTTTAACGATATAATTCAACACAGCATTATCATGCTTTGCTGTATAAAAAGTAGTCAGTTGCTTAATCAAAGCGGTAATTTCACCGACAATCATTGGCAAATACATAACCAAGCTATATGAAAGCAGTCCAACAATACATGCATAGGAAATGACGACAATTAACTTACGGTTCAGAGGTATTTTACCTTCAATGAATTGGACTAACCGGTCCATTAAAAAGGCAAAAATGAACGTCAATAAAATTAAATTAATCATGCTTTTCATCGCATAAATAGCGAGTGCAATGACGACAAAAATGGATATTCTCTTGAAACTACTGCTGTGCAAAAGTTTATTTATCATAGGCAATTATCGAACCCCATCATTTTTACTGTGAATCATCTGTTAATCGTAGATTTATTATATCAAATCGGCACGTATTTTGTCCTTTTAAAAGCTATCTTACACTAAATTGGTAAGGTGTCATGGAGTTGTCGATGGCTTTACATTCAAAGCCCTGTTTGCTTAAATATTCAAGCAGCGCAGGCAAGTGAGCAAGTGTTTCCTTTCTTTCGTGTAAAAGAATCACGATTGGTCCATTATGGTTGGCCATTCGATTTAACTGCTCAATGACGCTATTAACATACCGTGCATCTTTATAATACCAGTCTTTACTGTCAATATTCCAATCCCACATCAAATACCCATTATCATTAACTGCTTTGCGATATTCCGCAGACATATGCGGAACGCTGCCGTATGGGGTTCTCATGATATAAGAGTCGATACCAGAGATCTCCTTTAATGTATTCCGGTTTTGTGTTAATTCCGAGATAACCGAATCGGCAGATGCATAAAACTTTTTCACATTATGTGATACGCTATGAAGGCCAACCGTCTCTCCGCTTGAAACCATCAATTTTACCGAATTAGGATAACTCCTGATATTCCCGTCAATCATAAAGAATGTTGCCTTGTAATGGTATTTTTCTAGAAGTGCAATGATTTCACCGGAAAATGGTGCTGGGCCATCATCAAATGTTAAATAAACTGTCTTATGGTTTTCCTCTGGTGGTGTATTATTTTGCTCTGGCTGATTTGCATTGGATTCCTTTGTCGGTGTTTGAGGAGTTCCTGTTTCCTTTGTGCCAGGTTGTGCCACTTCATTCTCTGGAGTAGTAGTTTCTGGCACTTGGTCTTGCTTATTTCTCCAAATTATCTCTTTATCTTGCTGCTTTTGAATCCATTCTTTTTCAAACTTTGCATCCTTTGTGTTTCTTACAATCGTTTCTGGTGCTGGACCTTTAGCTATCGCCCGATTAATATGTTCATTTTTTGGGTGATTACTAGATTCGCCTGCAGCTTTTGCTTGAAAATAATTGCTCACAAATATCCCTGCAAACAATAACCCAATCGCAATAATGACAACTAATGTCCCTCTTCTCCAACCGCCTTTAAGATACCCCATGATTCCTATCCCTCTTTGATGGTTATTTTTCTTACTTTATTATAGACGAAACTTCGCACGAAATGTTTCTATTCTATTAAAAATATTACAATTCTATTAAAAAATTAGTGAGGATAGTAGAAAAATAGCTAAGTATGTCGTGTTTACCCGTCCAAAAGCAGCCCCATTTTATACCCACCATTTTTTTATGAATATCTCTCCTATCCATAATACCCGAAAAATGGAAGAAATGGGTGGGATTTAATTAGAAATTTACAAAAGGGAGACAGGCAAATTTGGGACGCCATTGACATACATATCATTGAACAAGATTTTCTAAATGTGGTTGGGATTCGCTTATTATCTGTGATGGAGGTGATTTCGTGTCAAGTGGGATAAAAGCTCTGGTTTACATTGTATCATTTTTTATTCCTGTTGTTGGAATTATTTTGGGAATTGTTTGGATGAATGATCAGGATCTAGAAAAGAAAGCAATCGGGAAAACCTGTTTAATTGTTGGTATTGTCTCTATTGTTCTAAGCTGTATCTGCTGGTTTGCTGCTTCAGCGCTTTCGATTGGGCCAGCATTTTTGTCGGGGTATTAATGAGAAACGAAGAATAACCCAACTCATTACACCAGGATTGGGTTATTTCTAATAGGAGTGATCATTGTTGTTACAAGGAATATTACATTTCTTCGGAAGAGCAATCTGCCACCAATTAGAGGAACGATCCCTCAAGGCATCAGGCAATACACTTTCCGTTTGTGCCAGGGATACAGGCATCTATATCGGTATTTTCTCAACGTTGGCTTATCTACATCTGTTTAAACGAAGGTCAAAACTTACAATCCCTTCGATAAAAATAAGCTTCTTTCTTCTATTATATATGGTACCGTTGATAATTGACGGATTAGGCTCCTATGCACATTGGTTTGAAAGTACGAATGTGAGGAGATTGATAACTGGCATCTGCTTTGGTTTTGTACTTCCTTATTTTCTTTATCCGCTGCTTTCAGCTAAAGCTCTCGAGAATATGAGCGAGCCAGTTGTGAAGCATAGCAAGGATGTGATGGTGCCACTACTCCAAAGCAGCATATTAGCTGGAATAATTTATTGGGGAAAGCTCTCTTATTGGATTATTGATAGTTTCATTATTTTGACTCTGATTGTCTGGTTTAGCTTGTGTAGTTCGTTTCTATTCTCGCAGGTTCGCAACACCCGTTTGAAGTCGGCCTTATCCATTTTTGGCGGTTTAGCGTTTCTTTCTTTCCTTTCCTTGCTACACAGCTTAGTAATTTCATGAGTGGGCTGTTTTTTCCAAGAATAAAAAGAGATCAATTTTCGTTAAGCAAACTGACCTCTTTAAAAAAATTTATTAGTCTGTATTAATGGCATTTATTAAATCTTTTATTTGTTTTAACTTATGAGTGTTTAGTTGCTGCTCAGATAACTCGATTTCAAATTTTAGGATGCTCTTTACTGGATGTTTCTCATTAAATGACAGATTAGAGTCTCTTTTTTCACTATTAACAAAATATTCGATATCCACATTTAATGATTTTGCGATTTTATCTACTATGTCTAAACTGGGATTCGTTTGAATATCCCTTTCAATTAAACTTAAATATGACTTCGAAATACCTGTCAACTCACTTAACCTTGTTAATGAATACCCTTTTTCAGTCCGCGACCTTTTAAGTTTATTACCATCCATCGTATCTCTCCTTTTGTTCAGACACATCTGTTACCAAATGAAATTTCAGTACCGACATTCCACTATCCATGGTGACTCAAAATTATTAAATATTCATCTCCTAAAAAATCAAGAATAATTATTGTACAGTTATTTAACCACCAATCCCCTTTGTAACCAACAGAATCACCAAGGGACCTAAAATAACAATAAATAACGAGGGAAAGATAAAGAATACCATTGGAAACAGCATTTTCACCGGTGCCTTCATCGCCTGCTCACGTGCAGCCTCGCGCCGTTGCTCACGAACTCGGACGGTCAGATTTCCCAATACCTTTGCCATCCCAATCCCGAGCTGATCGGCCTGAATTAGCGAGGTGATGATACTTTGAAACGAATCTGAAGGAACACGCTTCCGCAAATCATAAAAGGCCTCTCTTCTCGATTTACCAAGCTTCATATCCTCTAATGTTTGAATAAACTCATCGGCAAGAGGACCTTTAATTTTTTGCGAAACTTCTGCTAACGCCAAATCTAGTCCCATCCCGGCCTCAAGCAAAAGGTTGACGGTATCAAAAAAGTCCGGCATTGATACGTTAATCGCTTTTATTCTTGCTGTTTTCTTTTTTCCAAGATAAAACACTGGAAGTCGGAAACCCAATAACGCCATCGTAAAAATCATCACCCAAGTTAGCATCTTGTTATCTGACGCCGGCAAAATAAGCAGAAAGATTGGCACGCTGAATCCAATGCTTAGAACAATTTGGAACAGCCTGAAGTCAATTGCTGACTTAAAAGGGTAGCCTGCATCACGTAGCAGTGTGTCTAACCTTTTTCTTTCCACCTTCGAAACCCGTTTATTTAACGCATCGGTTCCTTTATTCCAGTAAACATCGATAAGCTTCTTTAAGCCTTTTTCTTTATTTTCAGATAGAGGATCCGCTTTTTGTTTTCTTGCTGGTTCACCAAAAATCATATTTACTCGTTGATTAAAGGCTATTTTCTGTTTAAAAACGGTTAACATAATTCCTGCGAACAAAGAAGTTGTAAACCCAGCTAATAAAAGTAGCAAAATAATATCCAGCATTTTCTACACCTCAATTCGGATGATTTTTCGTATAAATACCCAGCCTATAATATTGGCTGTTGCCCCCAAGAAAATCATCATCCAGCCTAAAGGGTGCTGAAACATCGGAGAAAAATATTCCCAGTTTACCAACCCTAAATATACACCTAACGCAACTGGCAGCAGGGTAATAATCCAGGATGACATCCTTCCTTGAGCTGTCAGCGTTTTCAATTCTTCTAAAATTCTCACCCTGCCTCTGATGGTTTCTTCCATTGTCTCCAGAAGTTCAGCTAAATTTCCTCCACTTTTTCTTTGGGCAAGGATCGCTTGTACGACTACATCCAGCTCTTTATTCGGCAAGCGTTCAACTAATTCTTCAAAAACATCATCGACAGACACCCCCAAACCTGCCTGTCGAACAACACGTTCAAATTCTGGTCCAAGCGGGTCGGGTATTTCCTTCCCGACAAGCTGCATCGCTTGCATGAAGCTGAAGCCTGCCCTCATCGAATTGGCCATCGTGCCCAATACTTCAATCAACTGCTCGTTTACCCTTGCTAACCGAATTCTTCTTTTTCGTTTCATAAAATTTTTCGGGAAGATGAATCCAATGATGATAACAATTGTAATAATATACCAATTCAGTCCGATTAAGGCCGTAATGATTCCACTACCTGCAGCGGCTAGAATTCTAAGGGCAAAGAACTCCTCTGGTTTTAAATTACTTCTAGCCTCTAACAATATTTTCTCCGTACTTTCACTAAATTGCACATTTTTAAAAATAGTGGCAACGGACAGGAAAAAACGCTTAAAAAAAGAGGGTCTTTCTTTTTGCTCATTTGCCGCTTCCTCCAAATGCGGAGACGGTAAAAATTCTTTAATCCGGTTATTCATCCTTCTCTTATGGGAATATCCACTTAAAAAGAGAAAACTCAAAACACTAACGACACTAAATAAAACGAGCAATTCAATCATTATTTTCATTTTAACCACTCTCCAACAAACCATGAAGCCGGCAATTTGTATCCATTCACTTCAAGCAACTCAGAGAACTTTGGACGAATACCTGTACTCGTAAATCTTCCGTCAATTCGTCCATCATGAGAAAAGCCTGTTTCTTTATAGACATAAAGATCCTGGAGAACGATTGTTTCACCTTCTAAGCCTAACACTTCAGTTATATGAGTGATTTTTCTCGTTCCATCCTTCATCCTTGCTTGGTGAACAATTAAATCGATAGCATTGGCGATTTGCTCGCGGATTGCCTTTACTGGAAGCTCGAAGCCTGCCATTAACACCATTGTTTCCAACCGGGAAAGAATATCTCGAGGAGAGTTAGCATGTCCGGTACTTAAACCTCCGTCGTGTCCAGTATTCATGGCTTGGAGCATATCCAATGCCTCGGAGCCACGAACCTCCCCGACAACAATTCGATCTGGACGCATCCGGAGAGCGTTCCGCACTAAATCTCGTATCGTAATTTGCCCTTTTCCTTCGATATTCGGCGGCCGTGATTCAAGCGCAATGATATGTTCCTGATTAAGCTTAAGCTCGGCAGCATCCTCAATCGTAACAATCCGATCTTCATTTGGAATATAAGATGATAATACATTTAACGTAGAGGTTTTTCCTGAACCTGTTCCCCCGCTAATAAAGATATTGAGTCTGGATTTAACACAAATCTCAAGAAATTCCGCCATATCGTTAGTTAAGGTTCCAAAATGAATTAAATCTTTTATCGAAAACGGTGTTTCGGAGAATTTACGAATCGTTAAACACGGTCCTTTTAATGCTAGTGGAGGAATGATGGCATTCACACGTGAGCCATCTGGCAGACGGGCATCCACCATTGGTGAGCTTTCATCAATACGACGACCTATTGGTGAGACGATTCGCTCGATGACACGCATAACATGCTGGTTATCAATAAAATTCACATTACTCCGATAAATCTTACCATTTTTCTCATAATAAACTTCATCATAATTATTGACCATGACCTCACTTATTAATGGGTTTTCTAGTAATGGGGTAATCGGCCCATAGGCCAGAAGCTCATCCTTAACGTAATGCAAAATTTCTTGCTTTTCTTCAAACGTCAGCCTCCTGCCCTCTTGGTCAAAAAACGCTGCTCCCAATTCCTCTATTTTGCTTTTTTCCGCTTCTTTGTTCTGTCCTGGATACTTTTTCAATTCTTCTAATAAGTGATTGTGAAGCTCGGCTTCAAGATTCCAAAATTCCTGAGACTTTTTCGGAACAGGGAACTCTTGTATATTGTTGGTAGGAGTATTCGTTGCTCCTTCTATATAGCGTTTAAATAATGACATTTTTCTCCCCGCCTCACTTTCCTACCTGAAACCATTTTTTATCTTTCTTCATCTCCGTTGTCTCATCACTTTTTTGAACAAATAGCTTCTCAGATAACTTCCAAACTGCCTTCCCGAGATGGCTCCGTGAGTGCGAGAGCATAAATGGCTGCCCTGCTTTGATGGAGGATGATGCCACATTTACTTGTTCTGGCAAGGTGCAATAGACATCTACTCCAAGAATTTCCTCGATTTTTTTTTGATCAAGTCCTTGGCTTTTTATCTGTCGGTTTAAAATTAGTTTTACTTTATCCTTTAACTTAATAGACTCTAAAGTTTCTAGATAGAGCTGGCTTAACCTAAGGACTGATATTTCATTAACTGTTAGTAGCAAAATCTCATCTGCCAAATCCAGGAATCGCAGGTGAATCTCAGATAGATATACCTGCATATCAATTAAGACAATGTCAAATAATTTCTTAGCCTCTTCGATTGCCTCTTTGATATGTTTTTCTGAGATGCCTTCAAAGAATTCCGGGCGGGGCGGAGCGGCAAGAACAGATACTTCTCCATCAACAAGGGTCATATATTGGCTGATGGAATAATTGGCGTGCCCATATCCTTCCTTTACCCACTCATAAATCGTTCTCTTTGGCTTCATATTATAGTAGATAGCCACTTCGCCAAATTGGAGATTACCATCAATAACAGCGACCTTCTTCCCCATTCTGGCGAATGCCACTGCGAGGTTAACCGTTAACAACGTCCTGCCCACACCGCCCTTTGGACTAGTAACGGCAATAACCCTACTATTCTCTTTAACTAGACCGATAACATTATGTTCCATACTTGCCCGATGCTGCATGAATTTCTTCGCATGAGCAACAGCTTCAGAAAGCTCTTCAAGATGATAAGAAGATCGCAGAGTATCAGATGCCCCCATCAACATCGCCTTTTTCAAATTTTCCATGTTATCAGCAACAATTAATACAATATAAACATGTGGATAAAGCGCGGAGATTTCTTGGCACAGATCATAGACGTTAAACAGCGTATGCGCTTTTAAAAATAACACCGTCTGATTATCCCCAGTTAAAAGAGAGTGCAACCTGTTAATCTCATTCGTTGAAGTTAAATGAAATTGTTGTTTTTCTAAATAAGTTTGAATTTCTCCGGGAGAAGTATTCGTATCTGAAAAATAAACCCAGTTTATGTTCATTTCTTTACTTCCGCCCCCTCTTTGATTACTTCTCTAGTTTGCTTTAACCCAGCTTTTCCAGTTTCTTTATCATCTGAATTTCTAAGCATTAAATAAAATCCATCCTTATCTTTTGCAGCTAAACCGAGCATAACTCCTTCTTCGGGCGTGACCTCCAAAGTTACCGTTTCATAGAGAAGGGCCGCTTCCTTGTTGTCAGCTGATTTACCAGAAGTAAGGACTTTCACATTTTCAAGGATGAGCACCGCTGACTTATACTCTTTACTGGTTTTATCATCTTTTGTTGTTTCATAGGCAATCACATCGACCATTGAATTTGAGGCAATATAGCCGGAAACCCCTTCTTCGAGGTTGATTTTAATCGAGAACGCCCTTTTCCCTTTGCTGACGTCGACTATTGGATTAATGAACTCTCTTGCAAGAGCTTTTTCTTTTTCTGCTTTTTTTTCTTTTTCGATTTCCTCAGGGGACTTTTTATTCTTAGTTTCTTCCTTATCCTGAGTAATCGGTGCACTAGCAGGAGTAGAAGGTTTTTCTTTTGGAAATATCGTCAAATAAACAAAACCCGCTACCGCCAAGCCTAATACTAATGAAACAATCCAAATTTTTTTCGTATTCATATTGACCTCCTAAAACCCCTGTCAACCTGAGATTTCACTTCAACAATTTACTTTAATATTTATGTTGACTCTAACTATTTGCAGAACATTCCTTCATCTATCATAAAAGCTGTGATGCAAGATTTTAGGTTTTTGAATGAAACTATCATCATGCTCCACTGCCTTCTTCTCGTAATTTAATGAATATTTATTCCACTCGCATTACAGTTTTATTTTTTAAATCTATTGACTTTACCAATGGACCAAGGACTGGTGTAATAAAATTAAATGGATAGGTAATTGTAATGCTAATATCGGTTCCTGGTGTCCTTGATGCGGGTGAGACATTTACCCAATCTTCCTTTAAACCAATGCTAGTACCCTGATTCTTTGCAATTACCTTCACTGCTGCATTATCTTTTCCAATGCTAGCTGCCCTTGCAGCTTCCCTTCCTGCGTGATCGATAGTCAGATAGGCATGAAGAGCCCTTCCAAAATCAACAATTCCAAACAACAACATCACTAAAAGCGGAAGAACCAGTGCAAATTCAACAAGCGATTGGCCATTTTCTGATTTCATCAAAATCCACCCCAGATAAGTGTGCAAAATGTACCAAGAGCAATAGCAATCCCATATGGAAATGAGATACTGCTATTTTTGTTTTTTAAAATAATCATCGAACCAAGATCACTTCTAAAAAAAACTATATTAAAAAGGAAAGATTTAATTGAATTCAATAATCCGTTTGTTTTTATAATCATCAGAAGTCCTATTACTCCTCCGATTAACGCTGTATATATGAAAGAATAAAACATGAAGCTTGCTCCCATTAGTGTCCCAATAGCTGTCATTAATTTAACATCCCCTGCTCCCATGCCACCTAATAAGTAAGGAATTAACAATACCCCTAAACCAATTAAGAAGCCTTTTCCACTAAATAGAATCCCTTCCATACCTTTATTCGATATGTTATAAGCAAATCCAAAAACAATAGTTGGTAATGTAACAACATTAAAAATTTTTCGTTTTTTTATATCTGTAATTAAACAAATAAAAAGAACAATTATTAAGATGATACTTTCCAAAGTAATAACTCCCCTTCTTTAAAAAACCCTGCCTCTCTTAGGTAGGAAGCAGGGCAATATCAGTTATTTAACTTCCAGTAATTCCAGCACCAGTTAAGGCATCTGTTATTCCTTTGAAAACTTCTTTAATCTGTTTACCTAGTAAAATTACTAATGTAATACAGACAACCGCGATAAGACCAATAATTAACCCATACTCTGTTAACGCTTGTCCTTCTTCTTTTAGAACTAAGTTTTTTAATTTTTCTAACATTTAATTTCACCCCTCTAAGATTTTCTTTTCAATGTAAATAATTTAGAACGAACTATAAATGTAACAGGAACCATTTTGAAAAAATAACATTATTTATAACTTTGCAATCTTTTTTTCTCTATTTTTAACTTCCAGTAATTCCAGCACCAGTTAAGGCATCTGTTATTCCTTTGAAAACTGCTTTAATCTGTTTACCTAGTAAAACCACTAATGTAATACAGACTACTGCGATCAGACCAATAATCAACCCATACTCCGTTAATGCTTGTCCTTCTTCTTCAACTACAAGATTCTTCATTTTTTTTAACATTTGATTTCCTCCTACTAAGCTTTTTTTGTTTTTTTGGTTCTATATTAAGAACTTATCTTAAATATAAAACGAACGAAATGTTTTGAAAACACTCATTTTTGTTCGTTTTAACGTATTATTGGTTGATATTCTTCTTTTTCCTCTACTTTTCTCCTTTTTTCTTAGTTTTTTGTTCTTTATATAAAATATTTTGTTGATTATAATGAACTTATTATAGAAGAGTTGGAAGGAGTTATTTTATGAATAAAAAAAACATTACTATTCCTTTTCAAATTAATATGGCAGATTCTTTTTTTACTAGACTAAGAGGGCTAATGTTTCGAAAGGATCCGATTAAGAATGAAGGACTTTTGATCATACCTTGTAATGCCGTGCATATGTTTTTTATGAAGTTTCCAATCGATGTTGTTCTTTTAAACAAACAAAACGAGGTTGTAAAGGTATATCATAATTTGCAGCCTTGGAGAGCGACGAAACCAGTAAAGGCTGCATACTCCACTCTAGAACTTCCAGCAGGATCGATTAATCAGTTTGGAATTCATATTGGAAGTATTATTCATTGCTCAATTTATTGTTAATTTTTTTCATAGCTTATATTTGAAATTTTTTGCCCTCCTTATTTGCTAACTCCGAAATTTTCAAATTTATAAGTTTCCTTGTCAAAAGAATTATTTATTTTATGTAAAATAAAAGGCAAAAAAATCTGTACAAAGAACCAATTTCATATTATCATTCTTTATAAAGAACTACTATAGGGGGTTCACTTTTAATGCTTAAAAGGTTTTTATTAGAAGAAAAAGGCCAATCCATGGTGCTGTTTTCTCTTCTTATAGTTGTATTAATCGGGTTTACGGGGTTAGCTATTGATGGGGGAAGGTTATACCTTGCAAAATCACAGCTTCAAAAGGCAGTTGATGCCGGTGCACTTGCTGGTGCTAATGTAATCGTAACCAACACAGGTTTTGACTATTCTACAGCTGAGAATACAGCGAAAAGTATATCAACTCGAAACTATGCTAATAGCAAAATCACTTATACACCAAAAGCATCCCTGGATCCAAGTGATAATGTAAACTATCTCCAAGTTAACGGTAAAGAGAAGGTATCTTTGATGTTAATGCCTGTTTTAGGAATTAGTGACCGTAATGTAACCGCGGTCGCTAAAGTTAAAATTGGAAAAATAATTAAAGTTGAACAAGGGAATATCATTCCAATCGGCATCCATTTAAATCAGCCACTTGAATTTGGAGCATTATGGAAAATATCAGAAGCCCCAGGAAGTGCTTATAAAGGGAATTTTAACCTCCTAAATTTTGCTTCTATCGATCCAGATGGTAATTCAAATGGTTCTAAATCCGTTGGTTACTATATTGCAAATGGATCTCCAGTTCCTATGTATATTGACCAAAAATTAAGTACTAAAACAGGAGACCCCATTAATAGTAATCCTATAAAAACGGCAATAGATGGTTTAAAAGGAAAAATAGTATACGTTCCTATTGTTAGTGATTTTGGTTCAGGGCAATCTGAGGTAACGATTTTAGGGTTCGCGGCTTTTGAAATGATAGGATATGATAAGGAAAAAGGGAATAATGTTATTCAAGCAAAGTTTATTAAAGAATTATTACCAGGTGAAATCGGGGATGTTAAAACAGAATATGGAACCTATGCATCCGCACTAGTTATGTAAAATCATAACATGTAAAAAAAACGGAAAAGGGGTGAACACCAAAGGATTACTTTGGTGTTCACCCCTTTTTTCATTATTAGTAACAAATTATTATTTTAAAAATATGTTCACCATTTGTACATACCAATTGAGAGTATTTGGCAATATGATGTAAATGAGGAAATCTAAAGAAAGTGAGTATGGACTATGAATAAAGAGATGAGATTGCAAATGATTTCAAAACTTATCTCTGATCATGAGATAAAAACGCAGGAAGAGCTGGGGCAATGGCTTCATACTAGTGGCTTACAAGTAACACAGGCGACCATCTCTAGAGACATCCGCGAATTGAAGCTGATCAAGGTCCCTTCCAAGGATGGCCGCCTGAAGTATAGTTTTAAAATCGACCAGGACCATTTTATTTCTGAAAAGCTTAGGCATAAGTTGAGGGATGCGCTTCTCGGCATGGAGGTCATTAACTACTTTGTTATCATTAAGACGCTACCTGGACATGCACATGCTTTTGGTGCTCTTTTGGATTCAATGGAGATAAGTGGGAAAGCAGGAACCATTTGCGGCAACGATACGTGCTTAATTATTTGCCGTTCCCCTGAAGAAGCTGTCAGCATCAAGCAGCAAATAGCTTTATATCAAGAGTAAGTTCAAGAATGATCACACGAAAGGAGAGGTTCCGATGCTCAACTCACCTGTGATAAATATGGATGTGCTTTCTGATTTACAACAATTCGATGTATTTTCCTACCTGTCTGCAAAAACATTGCAAAAATATCTTCCCTATTTTTATTTTCGCAGCTACAAGAAGAACCAATGTCTGTTTATGCAGGGTGACCCACGCGACAAACTCTTTTTTTTGCTTGATGGGTACGTGATGTTTGAACGTGGCAGTGAAGAAGGCAGTATGCTTTATTTAGACTTTATTAAAAAAAATCAAATGTTTCCCACTGGCGGGATTTTTCAGGATAAGGTTTACCACGACACGGCCATTGCCGTTACAGATGTTCATTTGTACTTTGTCCAAACCCATATCTTAGAGGAGATACTCAAAACCAATCCAAAGCAGTTACTATATATTATTACTAAACTATCAGATATTCTAGACCTTCATCAGAAACGTGTACAACGAATCCTCATTCCTCATGCCCAAGAACGAGTGTTGCATTCGATTCAGTTTTTAATGGAGGATCTCGGCGTGAAGGATGACAATGAGGTTGTTATCCCATGTCCCCTTACGGCTGCCCACATTTCCAAGCTTTCTGGAACAACGAGGGAAACGGTTAGTCTGCTTATTAACCAGTTAAAAAGAGAAAAGATTATCTCGGTTACATCGAAAAAAATGAGAATACACCAACCGGATTATTTTAAAGAAATATGAATACATAATAGAGGCTGGCCCCGTTTTCGGGTCAGCCTTTTACTTTAGCTCCATAATTTTCTTAATTTTAGAACTTTATCTGTGAACTTATTATGACATTCAAGGTTTATTCAGGCTATTACCTTTGAAAAGACTGATTCGCATTAAATTATACATATTTATACAACTGAATTTATATGAACGACAAAAAAACGTTAGGATTATTACATTTTGTTTGTAAGCGCTATTACAAAGGAAAGAACTCACATCACTTAGAATGAGGGTGTAGCAAGGATTGTTCAAAAAAAGGAGGAAAAGAAATGAGCAGTATAGCAGATATCACTTCTCAGCGGGAAACAAAAAAAAAATTAAAGCACCCGATCCATGTTACCTCGGAAATCGGTACTTTAAGAACGGTTTTACTAAAACGGCCGGGTAAAGAAGTAGAAAATCTAACGCCTGAATTTCTGCAGCGACTTTTATTTGATGATATTCCTTATTTACCGATTATCCAGAGAGAGCATGATTATTTCGCCGAGACATTAAAAAATAGAGGCATAGAAGTCCTATACCTCGAAAAATTGGTGGTTGAAACATTAAGTAATCCAGAGATAAAAAAACAATTTATTGATGATATTTTACGAGAAAGCAAGGCAAATGTCAACGGAGCAGCCCACGTGTTAAAAGAATATCTCTTATCTTTTTCTACAGCTGACATGGTTGACAAAGTAATGAGTGGAATTCTTAAAAAAGAGATAGAACCAGAGAAGAAATCTCACCTTTACGAATTAATGGAAGATCACTATCCCTTCTATTTGGATCCAATGCCAAACCTATATTTTACCCGAGACCCGGCAGCAAGCATAGGAAACGGTCTATCGATTAACAGGATGAGGGAACCCGCACGAAGGCGCGAATCCTTGTTCATGCAATACATCATTAACCATCATCCGCGCTTTGCCGGCCATGATGTTCCTGTCTGGTTAGACCGTGACTTTGGATTCTCAATTGAAGGCGGAGATGAACTTATTCTTAGTGATGAAGTAGTGGCAATTGGCGTTTCCGCCCGGACATCTGCCCGTGCTATTGAAAAACTGGCGCTAAACCTATTCAAAAAGCAAGATACGATTAAAAAAGTAGTGGCCGTGGAAATTCCAAAATGTCGTGCCTTTATGCATCTTGATACCGTATTTACAATGGTAGATTACGATAAATTTACGATCCATCCTGAAATCCAAGGACCACAAGGCAATATGAATGTCTACATTCTTGAAAAAGGTATCGATGAGCAGCATGTCAACATCACACACCGCACCAATCTTCAGGAAGCATTGAAAGAGGTTTTGGGATTAAATGAACTCATCTTAATTCCATGTGGCGGCGGTGACGAAATCGCGGCATCGCGTGAACAATGGAATGATGGTTCAAACACTTTAGCGATCGCACCAGGCGTTGTCGTCACCTATGACAGAAACTATATTTCCAATGAATTATTGCGTCAGAACGGAATAGAGGTAATTGAAATCTCAAGCTCGGAATTATCCCGTGGCCGTGGGGGTCCTCGCTGCATGAGCATGCCAATTGTTCGTGAAGATTTACACAAATAATTTTATCAAAAGGAGAAAGATGACAATGGTAATCACAGCACCTAAATTTTATGGCAAGAGCTTTCTTTGCGAAAAAGATTTTTCAAAAGAAGAGTTTGTCTATCTTATTGATTTAGCAATGAAATTAAAGGATGAGAAAAAGCATGGCATTCCACACCGCCATCTTGAAGGCAAAAATATCGCGTTACTTTTTGAAAAACCTTCGACACGCACTCGCTGCGCCTTCACTGTTGCTTGTATCGATCTAGGCGCACACCCTGAATATTTAGGGAAAGATGATATCCAGCTTGGTAAAAAAGAATCGATTGAAGATACGGCAAAGGTATTGGGGCGTATGTTTGACGGCATCGAGTTCCGCGGCTTTGAGCATAAAAAGGTTGAAATGTTAGCAGAACATTCAGGCGTGCCCGTTTGGAATGGATTGACGGATTTATGGCATCCAACGCAAACACTTGCTGACTTCTTAACGGTGAAAGAAACCTTTGGCCGTTTGGAAGGAATTAAATTCGTCTATGTTGGCGATGGTAGAAATAATGTGGCCAATAGTCTGCTCATTGGCGGTGCCCTTGTTGGGATGGATGTTCGTATCTGTGCTCCTGAATCGTTGTTCCCTGTTCCAGAAATCGTGGAACTCGCTCAAAACCTAGCCGAAAAATCAGGTGGGCGGGTAACGGTTACTGCTGATGTCGAAGAAGGAGTTGCCGGTGCAGATGTCATTTATACAGATGTTTGGGTATCCATGGGTGAAGAAGCTAAGTTTGCAGAAAGGATTGCCCTTCTATCACCCTATCAAATCACAATGGAAATGGTGAAAAAGACCGGCAACGACAAGATGATCTTCCTACACTGTCTCCCTGCTTTCCATGACCAAGAGACAAGTTATGGTAAGGACATTTATGCCAAACATGGCCTTGCTGAAATGGAAGTAACCGATGAAGTATTCCGGAGCAAGCATTCAAAGGTATTTGATCAAGCAGAAAATAGGATGCACACAATTAAAGCGGTTATGGCTGCAACACTTGGTCATTTAGAGTAACAGATTACTGAGGGAGAAGCGGAGCGAGCATAGTGCATTGTCTCCTCCCTTCTTCTCACTTGGATTCACTGATCGACCATTGTACTTCGCTGATATCGTCCATGAATTCGTGGAAAAATCAGTGAAAGGCGATAAAGAGCGCCACTTTCCACTGATAACTGAATTCTATAAGGTTGAAAAACATTTTATTTTTACAAAAACGGCTTAAAAACTGAGGATTGGAGGAATATCATGGATAACATCTCCGAAGCTTTAATTCCAGAGCTACGAAAAATAGAAACTGATTTTCATCAAGCGTTAACAAAGCTAGTTGAAATCCCTAGTGTGATTAATGAAACCGAGGGGGATACCCCTTTTGGTAAAAATATTGACCTTGCCCTGAAAATGACACTAAAAATTTGTAAGCAACTCGGCTTCAGCACCTATTATGATCCGGAAGGCTATTACGGTTATGCAGAAATTGGTGCCGGTGACGAAATGATTGGTGTCCTTGGACATCTTGATGTTGTTCCCGCAGGCAGCAATGAAGAATGGAACACACCTCCCTTTCTAGCAATGATGAAAGACGGAAAAATGTACGGTAGAGGAACACAGGATGACAAAGGCCCAACTCTTGCCGCCCTATTTGCCGTCAAAGCGTTAATGAATCTCGGAATTTCTTTTCCTAAAAGAATCCGTTTTATTTTTGGCACAGACGAAGAAACGCTGTGGCGCTGCATGAACCGCTACTGCGAAATCGAAGAAATCCCAAGCATGGGCTTTGCCCCCGACTCCGTCTTCCCGCTCGTTTATGCCGAAAAAGGACTACTTCAACTCCTATTGGAAGGAAAAAACGAAACAAAGCTAAGGTTTCTAGCAGGCAATGCTTTTAATGCGGTGCCTGATACCGCAAAATATGCCGGTGAAAGGCAATCTGAATTAAAGACCGCTTTAGAGGAGTTGGGTTTTGCTTATGAAACAGCCCGTGATGAAGTGGTTGTCCTTGGTAAAGCGGTACATGCCCAGGTAACGGAAAAAGGAATCAACGCGATAAATCGCCTGCTAATCGGAATGAAGCGAATTGGTTATACCTCTAAAACCATCGAGTTCGTCAATGATTTGGTCAAGGAAGACCCGTTTGCCGAGAAAATTTTTGGCGAGTGTGAAGATGAAGCATCAGGAAAATTGAAATTCAATGTCGGAAAAATTGAGTTAAATGAGGAAGTCGAAAGATTATCGATTGATATTCGTATTCCTGTGACAGCTGATAAACATGAGATAGTCAATACACTCTCACAAATCGCCAAGGAATACGGCCTAGAATACAAAGAATTCGATTATTTAAAATCCATCTATGTGCCAAAAGAACATTTTTTAATTCAAACGTTAATGAAGGTGTACCAAGAGGTAACAGGGGATCTCGTTTCCGAGCCGATTTCATCGGGTGGAGCTACATACGCCAGAGCGATGGACAACTTTGTAGCATTTGGAGCCGTTTTTCCGTACCAAACGAAGACCGAGCATCAGCCAAATGAGCACATTGAATTAGCTGAAATGTTTAAAGCGATGCTTATTTATGCGAAAACAATTTATGATTTAACCCGATAGATTATATCTAATTTTATGGGGGAATTCCTATGAAGAAGTTGAAGATGCCTACCGCCTATACGTTATTATTCTTGATTATTGTCGTGATTGCAGCCTTAACCTGGGTAATCCCAGGTGGACATTATGAAACAAAAGTAGATAAAGCAACACAGCAAGAAATTCCTATTGCAGGATCCTATCAGCAGCTGTCACCAGCAAAACAAACCCCGCAAGGATTATGGGAAGTATTAAATGCCCCAATCAATGGATTCTTTGACGCAAAAGATATCGCCTTGTTCGTGCTTGTTATCGGGGGGTTCCTTGGCGTCGTCATGAAGACGGGTGCCATTGATGCTGGGATATCCCGTGTCATTCGAAAATTAAAAGGCCGAGAGCAATGGCTGATCCCCATACTAATGGTCCTTTTTGCTATCGGCGGCTCGACCTACGGGATGGCTGAAGAAACAATCGCCTTCTACCCGATCCTCATCCCTGTATTGATTGCAGCAGGATATGACGCGTTAACGGCGGTATCGATTGTCGCCCTCGGTGCTGGGATTGGCTGTTTAGGTTCAACGGTGAACCCATTTGCCACAGGAATCGCCTCCGGATTTGCCGGTGTTTCCATTGGAGATGGAATCGGACTTCGTCTCATCATCCTCGTTGTGACATTGATTGTGACGATTATCTTTGTTATGCGTTATGCCAAAAAAGTAAAAGATGACCCTTCTAAATCAATGATTGCTAATATGAAAGCAGAAAATGAACAGCATTTTTTATCGCAAACTACAGATGAAGTGAAATTTACAGGGCGTCATAAGGCCGTCCTTTGGGTGTTTGGCTTAACATTCGTCGTGATGATTTTAGGAGTTATTCCATGGGCAAATAAATTTAATATTACTATTTTTGAAGATATGACAAAAGCTGTATCAAAAATACCGTTCATCGGGAAATTAATAGGCGGCATGATGCCTCTCGGCGATTGGTGGTTCGGTGAATTAACCATGTTATTCTTAACATCCTCCATCATCATTGCCTTTATTTACAAAATGAGAGAATCAGAGTTTACTAGTACCTTTGTAAATGGTGCACGTGATTTATTAGGTGTCGCGCTCATCATTGGGATTTCGCGTGGTATCACGGTTGTCATGGATGGTGGCGGCATGACCTCAACTGTACTCCACTGGGGAGAAGGAATGTTAGAAAATATGGGTTCCGTCTTATTTACCAATCTATCCTTCTTATTTTACTTGCCATTATCCTTCCTAGTTCCATCGACATCAGGACTAGCTACGCTTTCGATGCCGATTATGGCACCTTTAGCAGACTTTGCTGGAATCGGTAGGGATTTAGTGATTACCGCTTACCAAAGTGCATCAGGGATCGTGAATCTGGTTACTCCAACAAGTGCAGTTATCATGGGGGCACTTGCCATTGCCCGCATTCCATACGGGACCTACCTTAAACATGTATGGAAATTAGTTGCATCACTTTCGATCATCGTGATGGTGATTATGAGCATTGCAGCAATGTTAAGCTAAGAATCTTTTGAAAATAGAAGAGGTGACTCGTTATGAAAAGACAAAAAGTAGTCATTGCCTTAGGTGGCAATGCCATTCAATCTGGAGATGCAACGGCCGAAGCACAGCAGCTAGCACTTGAAAAAACAGCAAAGCAGCTCGTAGATTTTATTGAAAAAGGCATTGATATTATTATTTCACATGGTAATGGCCCACAGGTAGGGAATATTTTACTGCAGCAGGCTGCCGCTGACTCGGTGAAAAATCCAGCAATGCCGCTTGATACATGCGGTGCGATGAGCCAAGGAATGATTGGCTACTGGATGCAAAACGCCATGGATAAAGTATTGAAGGAACGCGGCATTAAGAAAAATGTTGTGACCGTTGTGACCCGCGTTGTTGTCGATCAAAATGACCCTGCGTTTCTAAATCCAACAAAGCCAATTGGACCTTTTTACAGTGAAGAAGAAGCTCGGCAAATAATGGAGGAAACAGCTACATTCTTTAAGGAAGATGCTGGACGCGGCTGGCGCCGGGTTGTTCCATCACCAAAACCTGTTAGCATCCGCGAGCATTCGGTCATTAATTCCCTCGTCCAGCAAGGAAACATCGTCATTGCTGTCGGCGGCGGTGGGATTCCTGTCATTGAAACTGAAAACAGCTTACTTGGCATCGAGGCGGTTATTGATAAAGATTTTGCTTCGCAAAAGCTTGCTGAGCTTGTTGATGCGGATGCCTTAATCATTCTCACTGCTGTCGACAATGTGTATATTGATTTTAACAAACCTACCCAGAAGAAATTAGCGGATGTAAGTATTGAGGAATTAAATGTTTATATCGAAAGTGGGCATTTTGCTGCCGGCAGTATGCTTCCTAAGGTAGAGGCGGCTATCAAATTTGCTGAAACAAACCCTGATCGTAAAACGATTATTACTTCATTAGACCAGGCCTTTAATGCTATCGAGGGAAAAGCAGGAACGGTCATCAGCTTACATAGTGCAAGTGTTCTTGCTTAACAGAACAAAAGGCGCAAGCGCCCATTTAGCGGCGTATGGACTCCTCGAAAAAGCTAACGCTTTTTCTTCGTGCGATGCTTATGCTGCCGAAGCGTTCCTTGTGGAGCGCTTTGACTGAGATAAAGGAAACACGGAGAGCATAGCGATTCGATGTTGACTTATCGTAGGGAAAAGAGCGAAGTCCACTAGCCGCTGGGCGCTGGAGCTGGATTCAGATAACTATTTCAAGTTATCAACACTAAATTATTTTATAATTTCCTATACAATGATAAAACCTCTTTGAATTTTAAGTTCAAAGAGGTTTTTATTGGTTAAAAACTCTTATTTTCAGTTTTTTCTCTTATTGGCAACAAGGATTGCTCCACTTTTTCATATTTGACAAGGGCTGTTTTAATGAAGCTGAGCTTCGGCACCAGCCAGTAGGTAAATAGTGCTGAACCCATCCCGATAAGAGCTCCGGCCAGAACATCCCCAGGGTAGTGAACCCCCACCCAAATACGGGAGATACCTACAAGGCATGCGAAGATAAGCCATAACCATCCCTCTTTTCTTCGTACCAACCAAAACGAAAAACAGATAGAAAAAAACAGAATGGAGTGGTCACTCGGAAACGCATTATCTATACTATGTTCAATAAGCTTGTTTACGTTGGGCAGCTCAGCAAATGGCTGGTGATGGGAATATAGTGTTCCTGCTATTTTTCCAAGTACTTCTGCAAGAATGAACGCAAACCCTCCCTGAAGAACCATCATTCTATTTTTATTGGTTCGAGTAAACCAATAAACTAACATACCTAAAGCTAAAACATACAACATATAATCTGCCATGAAAATGGCGATTGGATTTAAAAAATTATATTCTTTCCCTAAATCATTGATTGATCGAAAAATATCAATATTTACTTGTGAAATAGACAATTGGTGTAACCTCCTGCTTGAATCATTTTTCCAGTACCTTACTTCATTATCGGCAGAAGGGCTTAACTGGGGCTTAACTATTTCTAAAATTTTTCTTAAATCGCAACACTAACAACTATAACTGCTTAGTGGACAAAATGAAATAGACCATTAAACTAGTTTTAAACTGCGACTTTAGTTGCGTATTCAATGGTGTCAGGCACTCATGAAAAAGCAGAGAAATAGATTTCTCTGCTCTACTATTTAGAATTGAGGATTTCCGGTTTTGATTGCTGCTTCTGATTGTAGATGGGCATAATGAAGAGCAAGCCAATGATAAACAATACGGCCGATGTTTCAAATGTAGTAACTAAGGAAAATTTCTCCTTTAATACACCTGCCACACTCATCGTAATAACCATCGATCCAGCGAACAGCGGGCTTAATATTCCGTTCACCCGGCCGATAAACGCTTCTTCTGTTTTTTGCAAAATCAATGTATTAATTCCGATTTGAATACAAGGCATCATTAGACCGTTAAAAAACTCAGCAATAAGGGTAATCCAAAGATTAGTCGATAAACCCATAACAGCGATGCCCATTCCATTGACGAGCATTCCAAAAACAAGCAGTCTTTGTGGCGGCACATTTTTAGCAAAAATCATCGCTGCAGCCCCGCCAATGATCATCCCGACACCATTGACCATCAACAGCCATTGGAGGTTTTCCTTAGGTAGGTTTAATTGTTCAGTGACAAGGAAAATCGATAAAGGGTTAATGAACCCAATTCCCAGCCCAGCAGCCATAAAGCATAAGCCCAATAGGCTTAATTCCTTCTTCCCAAGAACATACTTAATTCCACTTTTCATTTCCTGCAGCAATGTTGACTCACCCGCTTCTTCCATTGGGCGATCCTTTGGCAGGAATCCAAGTGCACCAGCTGAAAGTAAAAAGGCAATACCCGTAACAGCAATCGAGACGTCAATCCCAAACGATTGAAAGACGAACGTTCCAATAATCGGGCCTAAAACCATAAACACAGCAAAGACGGTTTGATAGACAGACATCGCCGCCTGCACTTGGTCTGCCGACAAATGCATTTTAAACAATTTCATCCCTGAAGGCTGGGAGAATTGTGACAAGATGGCGGAAATTAACGTAGCGAAAAACACTATCTTCCATGTGCCAAATATCAAGGTAATCAGCACGACAAATATCGATAAAGCACTCAAAATATCGCACCAGACCATAGTTTTTTTCGGTGCCCAGCGGTCGGCAAAGGTTCCGCCGATAAAGGAAAAAATAAAGATTGGCGCAAACTCTGCCACCGAAATCATCGAGACTGCAAATGCGTCGCCGTTGGTCTGTTCCATTACAAACAGTAGAACGGCAAAGTTCCGGACCCAAATACCTACCTGTAAAAATAATCCGGACATGATAATGGCTAAAAAAACACGGTTGCGAAATAAATTTCCTGTTGGTGTAACTTCTGTTTGGTTATTTTCCAATATAAAAACCTCCTGTAAATTTCTGAACAGGAGGCGCACAATACAATTTCAAAGCAACAAACTATCCCTAACAGTGGGGACAACATGATCTTATCGACTTGTATAAAAGTACAGACTAATCCTATCCAGAAAAAAAGATTGTATTTTTTTCATAAGAAATAGGATTATAAGATCATTGTTCCAAGGTCACCCTTCCGTTTTTTGTAATTTTTATTCTAAATGAAAGGGAAGGTTAAATCAAGTTTTTTCTTTTAAGGATTTTATTTCCATTTCAACCTGCTATTGTATGGATTCCGTGAACTTTTTTGCGACTTCCTCTTGTTTCCCTGTTAATTCCTCAGTTCTGGGGTTCATGCTTAAATTCCTAGGACCCAGAAATATTACGATAGGGTACCTTTAGAAATCAGTTCCTCGCTTACTCCTCAGACAAGTTCCTGACGTCTCTTTTTGTTTTGGTTAGATAGGTTACCAAGATTAGAATGATTATGAGAAAGATTGCACTCGTTCCCGTCGTACCCAGACCTAGCCCGCCATCTTTGCGAGACTGTGAAAGGAAGTCACCAATAGAAGCTCCAAAAGGACGGGTCAATATGTAGGCCATCCAAAATGCCCACACAGAATTCAATTTAAAATAATAATGAGCGATAGTCACCACCGCAATTGCAGCAGCGAACATTACAGCTGAAAGCAAATAACCTAAGTTAAGTCCCTCGGATATAAGATCTCCAGCTGCCGTACCTAAGGCGAAGGTGAACAAGATGGTCAACCAATAGTAAGCTTCTCGTTTGGTTGTGAAGATAGAATGAATGGACAGTGTCTTCTCACTCGCAAACCAGGCGACAAAGGTCATAATCAACAAAATGCTGAAGATAATAGTTGTTGTTTGTAAAGGAACACCGAAATGGTCTGTCAAGTTATCAGTGATAAGTGTTCCAACAACGCTAATGAGCACAACAACAAGCCAGTAGATACTTGGTACGTACTTTTTCGCTCGAAATTGAAAGTATAGTGTAATGATCAAAAGAACCGTCATAAATATAGTGGTATTTGTTAAGCCCCACTTCAGATTAACAGAAAGGAAGTCTGCAAACGTCTCACCCACTGTCGTGGCCATAATCTTGATAATCCAGAAAAATATCGTTACTTCTGGAACCTTGCTTAACATCATCCTTCCTAGCGATGTATCACCATCGTTTGTAAGTGAAGTGGAATTGTTTTTTGTCATGAACCTCATCTCCTTTTTGAAAATGGTCATTAAGTCTCCGAAAGGATTTTTTAATTCCCAAAGTTTTTTAAAAAATGTTAATAAATCCATTCTTATCTTAAGATATGGTTCTAAAGATTATATAAATATTCTATTAAATTAATCTTAACAGCCCAGAAATTCTACTATTCGCTTTAGGCCTCGGATTAAAATCAAAAGTTTCAAAGTGGATTTTCTATAAAAAAACTCACTTTAAGGTTATCTATTCTTCAAAAAAGATTGTGTAACACTATCGAACGTACGGTCCTCTATTCTTATTTTGTCCTTCTTCTCAAAGGTTATCCCATCTTTTTCCCTTTTACGAACTATGTACCCCCACTTATTAGAGGTTAAGATCTCTAACTGATTTGATTCAATCAGTTGTTTAGATTCTAGTCCTTTTTGTAATAAAAGCAGCGCCCGCTCCTTTTTTAAAAAATCATTTAAGCCTCCGTTTTCTACTAGCAAATCTCCATATAACTCCGCTGTCAAAACTTCATTTTGCTGCCATGGCAGCGGGTTGGTTGGCCGATACAAAAATATGCTAGAACCTTTCACTTCCTCTAGTCCATGAACTTTTTGAAGCAAGCTCAGAGGTAAATTCGGAATCGGTCTATGTAAGTAAGTATGAATTTGACCATAGTAGAAGAAAGAAACAAACAAAATAGAGAGTATAAGCACTATTTTTTTGAGTAATCTTCCGTGCATCATCAGTAAATTACTTGCAAGCACACCAATAATGATTGACAAGGGCGTGTAAACGGGGAGGATATACCATCTTATTTTTGTTTTAGCAAAAGTAAATAATAGAAAAGGAATAATAATCCACAAACATATCCCCAATTTGTAGAACTTATTCTCGGATTTTATTACTTTTGACGATAAGCCCTTAAAAGTGTACAGGAAGGCCAGTCCTAATAAGATAGCGAGCCAAAAACCGAAAAACCGAATCAATACGAGTACATAGTATAGTTTACCCCCAATATGCCCTTCAATAGAGGTAGAAGATCTTTGAAGCAAGTCATATTCAATCATTTTCCTAAAGAATTCAAAACCGTCATATTGGTATCTGGTAACCGCCCATATAAGAATGGGGATAACCATACACGAGATTAATAATATCCAGTTAAATTTCGTTAGTCTTTTTATTTTTCCGCTAATCATTACATATAATCCGATGATGATGGCAATATTGCCCGCATGCCAGCTTTTTGTAAGGAAAGCTAGAGCAAACGCAATTCCCGAACAATAAAGCCACTTATCATTTTGTTCAGAAAGTAACAAGGACAGAATACTCCCCGTAAATAAAAAGACAAACAGGGCATCTGCATCTCCCGTTCTTGCACTGTGATTGATAATAAATTGGGTACTAGTAGACAATGCCAGTGTAGACAGGATTGCGGCAAGCTTTCCGTAGCTTTTATTTACGAAAGCAGCAACCATGATGATTGTGAGCATAGAACTAATCCCTGATAGAAGTCTCAGTCCAAGCGCATTAAATCCTGCTAGTTTATATCCAGCCATCACAGCCCAAAAACTAAACGGGGGTTTTAAATTCCAATAATCGATTTTGTAACGGTAGGTACTTACAACTAAGTTTTTCTGTTTTAACATTTCATAGGCACTAACTCCGTGCCTTGCCTCATCCCAACTAGATATAGGAAAATTCCCTAAATGATAAAAAATGTTATAAAAATCAATTGCCAGTAAAATGAGGATTAAATATGGGTAAATGATTTCAAAATTACGATATGAACTATACATATATCCATACTCCTGCCTGTCAATAAATGTACAACATGAAAAAAATGAGCAACTACATAGGCCAACAAACTAATATCTAATGTTGTTAATATTCATGTTTGTATTATTAGGAGTCCCTATGCTGTAGATTTTCATGCTTTACAGAAGATGGTATTTATTACATCTTATAAAAGGAAGCTAGTCTAGGATACATGATACGTTCACAGGAGAAATGAATCTTGTTAAAAGTCAAACCTATTGGCTAATAAAGAGAAAGTGTCGCTTTTAACGGCAAATGGTCGGAGGCTTTTGATAAAATTTTCACAAGTTCTACCTCAACAACTCGAACCTCTTGGCTCACAAAAAGATAGTCCAATCTTATTCTTGGCTTGTTTGATGGATAAGTAAATCCAGTCCCGCTACCTGCAAGATTCCAAACGTCTTGAAACTTTTTCGTTATATTGCACCATCTATTTGATCCCGGCCTCATATTCCAATCACCCATAACAATCATAGGATGTGAACACTTTTCAAGCTGATGGATGATAAAGTTCGATTGCTTTCGATGAAGAAAGGAATTTAAACTTAAATGAGTCACAAAAAATCGAACTAACTTTCCATTTATTTGAATGGACGCTTCTAGTAGGGACCTTGGTTCGGCTAGGCCTGGTTTTAAATGAAATGAATGACTCTTTTTTGTTATAATCGGAAATCGAGACAGAAGAGCATTTCCATATTCCCGAACGTTCGCCTGGTTTTTGGACGATAAAGAGATGGACGGACTAAAACCATGATACATGTTTAATTGCTTCGCAAGCCAACTAATCTGATCTTCATAGTCACTTCGCCTAGAAAAATTTCTATCCACTTCGTTTAGACCAATGATATCTGACTCACTTTTTTCAATTATATCTGCAATTCGATGAAGATCCGTTTGTTTATCGATCCCTTTACCATGGTGAATGTTATAAGTCATAACCTTAATATCCAAAATCTCCTCACCTCAAAATCGAAAATCGTTTACTCGCAATGAAGTGAAACTCAATCAGTGGAGGCGATTCATCTCCCTCTTACTCCCGGCGTATGCGGGATAAACAATCTAATGATTTTCAGGAGGGATATCTCCGCATAAGTTCCTTTGTCGACATGACCATCATCTTGGGCACAAGATGTTCCACTTTGTTTTGTAACCTATCTTTTCCTTGAGGATGAACGACAGACAATAATAAGCGCAAATATATTCTGGTAAAGAAGGAGAATGGTCCTCTTGGCAAGTTACAAACGGTAAACCCGAATTGTTTTGTTCCACGATGGATCATAGAAACCCCGTATAGTGCCTTAATCTTTTCATAATTTGGATGGTTTAAGATGATAGGCAGAGTCTTCGGTAATAATTGCTCCGTTGTTCGAATCATTTGAATGGCTAATTGAATAGTAGAACGTGATTGGATTCCCATGTTATAAAGCACTTCATTATTAAAATGTAGTTCCAGTACATGGTCTCCCCTTTTAATTTTCTCTCCGTCTGACAATTGAACTGTTTTACCCCAATAAGTACGTATTCTTACGTTTAAGAATGGATGATTTTCATCAATGGGATGGATATGAACTAACCAATTAAACACTTTTTCCCATTTGAGCCATAACGAAACCATTACTTTCTTTTTCCAGGTTACTTTTGAAAATGTAAAGGCTACCTCATGACATGATGGGCCTTTGCGGAATACACCGAAGCCTAAGACAGCAGTACATATCCATGGAATCACTCCATAAACAATGAACACAATGAACAGAATGATCAAAGTCAAAAACATGGCTTCCTCCATGTTACATTCTCCTTCCCCGTTTCACTTTATCACCTTGTAGGAGCCAAAAAATCTAGAACAATAACAACAAATTACGAGGACTTACTCAAACGATCATGGGATAATTGAACCAATCTATCCATCTCTTCATCATTAACATTTTGTAACATGTAATACTTGGCGATTCCCCACCCTATCTAGCCAAAAGAATCTGTACTTTCAAGTCTTGGCTCACCTTTTTCCCATATCTGGTGTAAAAATCAAGGATAGGCTTTGTTGTTTCGTTCGAACAATCACATCAAGAGCATCAAAATTCGTTCCTTTCATATGAAATCGTTTAACGTTCTCTTTCATACCTACTAGGAACTTTGGAGTATATAATAGCTGGAAAAGCTTTTTCCTTAAGTCAGCAAGATTTTCAGCTTGCATGGCCACACCCGCTTGTACTAAAAATTGAGCATTATCTTGTTCTTGCCCCGGAAGTGGACTATAAAGCAACATGGGTAATTTCATCGCCATTGCTTCCGAAATCGTTATTCCTCCAGGTTTGGTAATAATGAAATCTGAAATGGCCATGAGCTCATGAACATAGTCAATATATCCTGTCAAATGTATGCAATGTTTTGAGTCCTTTAATTCTTCTTTTAACTGATGTCGTAATTTTTCATTATGACCACATACAATGATAAGTTGTATGGGTTGAGGTAATGCATCCAGCTCGCGAAAGGTCAATAAACCATCGCGAATCATGCCGTGTCCCCCGCCCATCACCATGATCGTAGGCAAGTCAAAATCCAGTCCATATTTTATAGAAAGATCTTTACGAGAATAATGCTCGTAAAATTTTGATTTGATTGGAATTCCTGTATCAGCAATTTTAGAATCTGCAATTCCCTGGCGGTTTAAAGCATGACGAACGAGGCTTGAACCAACGATATATTGGTCCGTATAGCGGTGAATCCAATAACTATGATCGGTATAATCGGTGATAATGGTCACTGAGGGAATATTTGTTAACCTACACTCTTTTAACTTGGACATGACACCTGCCGCAAACGGAAACGTACTGACAACAACAGATGGCTGGACTTCCTGTAACAATTTCAGCATTCTCCCCATACCAGTGGAAAGAAATGAGTTTAACTTGATTGAAAAAGGATTAACCCTCCGTGTTTTTTGATAAAAATAGCCATATAGGCTAGGGAGCTTTTTAACTCCTTTCATATACACATAGCGGCTAATGGGATAAAGATAAGAATGAGCTACTGCCATAAAATCCACAACAACTGGTTCTGCATCTGGCAGGCGCGATTGCACCGCCTCGCGGATCGCGATGGCAACTTGTTGATGTCCCTCTCCAAAAGTACTAGATAGAATAAGAATTTTATCTTTTTTCTTAAATTTATTTTTTTCACCTCTCCACATCACCTTTTCAACCCCTTAAAAAGAAAGATTCCGAGTTCATTTTATCCACCACTTGAGTTATTACTCTTTACTATTTCATTCAACATTGATAAGTATCCACAGAATACAAGAATTTATGAGGAGACAACGACTGAAACTCGGACTGACCTTGGGACAAATTAGTGAAGAAGTAGCATAATTTGCATGGTTATCATTTGTCTATTTTACTCAGTAATCATTTTCGTCTTTTATCGAGCTATCATTTCCAACTCATTAGACCTACTTTCAATACTCTAAAGAAAAAGAGAATGATTATCACTATCAACAAGAAAATAAAAATATAGTACAAAAAAAGACACATAATCCAGCAGTAGTGGGATGCCTAAATTTAAAAGATTGATGCAAAAATTGGCCCTAACTAAAACTTTCTACCATCATAAAACAACAGATTATTCATGTAAATTTCATTTCTTCCATGCTACCAAAAGAGTAAAAACTGATAATAAATCAAATAATATAGGAAAATTTAAAATTTCAAAAAAGGAGAAGATTCTTTTGAAGAAACAGTTCTTTAAGTTAGCAGCATTTTATATATCCTTTGCTATGGTATTTTCGCCTATTAATACTGAGGCAGAAGAAGACGGTTTCTCCCCATTGAAATAGAAATCGAAATAGAGAGAAGAAGACGTATTGAAATTGAAAGAAGAAGACGAGGATTCTAAGGAAGCAAATGATTTAAACAGTGTTTCCATGAGTGATATTATCCCCTTATAGTAGACAGATAAAAGAAAGCATACTAATCAGTCTACTATGGAGGGGATTTTTCATTAGCTATTTAATTTTTTCAAGAAGCGTAGCTTTTTCTGTACACTCCACTTTGGCCTGACGGTTTTGTTAAACAATTATTTTACTACTTTTTAGTCGAACCTATTATCTTTTCTCTCCCTTCTAAATGAAGCGGATTTATTTTGTTGGTGTAAAATTAATCTTCATAGCTTTTGCCATTAATCCTGGAATATCCGTATTTTCGTGTAAGCCTCTGAATAGGTCGGAACCTGGTCCAAATGCGTAAAGTGGGATATCTACTCCAGTATGTTGAGTGCTTGTCCACCCTACAAGCGCACGTTCAGAAATGACCTCATTAATGGCCATACTTGGTTTTTGAGCGGATTTAATTTTTTGAACCTCTGATTCCGTTAAATCAATTGTTGAATATTGTTTAACTACATCTTTAATGTTACTGCGAGTTACATCCAATTTACTTGCCATAAAATCACCAGTTGCAGTCACGTTTCGCAGTACCTCTACCTTCGCATCGTATTGACCATATCCTCCAACAGACATACCGCCTGTATCGTGGTCTCCAGCAACTACAACGAGTGTATTTTTATCCTTCTTGGCGAAATCAATCACTTCAGCTAATGCTTGCTCAAATGCTTCAGCATCTTTCATTGCCCAAGCGGCGTCGTGAGCGTGACCGGCCCAATCTATTTGGCTACCTTCAACCATTAGGAAGAAACCGTCTTTATCTTTTTTAAGAACATCCAATGCAGATTTCGTCATTTCTTTTAGGCTTGGCTGATTTGTTGTATTACGGTCCAATTCTGGTGCCATTCCTTCTTCAGAAAATAAGCCGATTAGCTTTTTAGACTTATCTGCTTTTCCTAAGTCATCTTTGCTAGAAATATAATCATAACCCTTTTCTTTTGCTTGATTTAAAAGGGATTCAGGGAAATATTTCTTGCCTCCACCAAGAATGACGTCTACATCATTTTTGAGAAGCTGTGGCGCAATATCAGCCTCATTAGCACGAGAAGCAACATGTGATGCGAAAACAGCTGGAGTAGCATGGGTAATCGTTGAGGTCGCTACTAGACCAGACGATTTCCCTTCTTCCTCAGCCCTTTCAAGGATTGTTTTTAACTCTTTCCCTTTAGGGGAGGTGCTGATCATTCCGTTGTTTGTTTTTATACCAGTCGCAAAGGCTGTTCCTGCCGCTGCTGAATCTGTCACTGGAGAGTTAGCTGAATAGGATCGGTGCATACCAACAAGCATAGAATCCATAAGAGTCTCTTGACCTTTAAACCAACGATAATTTGTGGCGTATGAGGCTGAATAACCATCAGGAATCATAAAAATAACATTTTTAACTTTTCCATTATTTACATTTCTATTAGCTTCAACGGGTTCGATAGGTATGTTGGTCCCAACGGCCATCCCTAATGCAATAGAAGAAATTGCTACGATTGTTAATACATTCTTTTTAATTCTCTTCATGATTTTCCCCTCCCAATAATATTGTACATAATGAATTATATTTGGTTATTATTAAACCCTCTTTAAAGTCGGGTTAATGTAAGGTGGATTTTTAATATTAGGAATTATTACTTATTTAAAAACCAATAAATTCGTTTATCTAGTAATTTGCCCTTATTTATTTCACTAAAAAGTGAGTAATTCCCTTATTCACTCACTTAAAACCTGATGTTTAATACTAAGGTATTATAAACTACCCATTGCGGTTTATTACAAACATTTACAATTCCTTTACAATGAAATCCAATAAATGTTGCTTTAGAATAATGTTTGATTAAATTGATACTTATAACCTTGATAAACGAACAAAAAGAAAGAGCCTGTTTTGAAAAAGAGATTGATCAAAACACGCTCTAAGTATATTCAATTGAGTCATTCTATTATTAAAAAATTTAATCATTTCTATGATCTTTATTCCATTATAGCGCCCGATTGTTGAAGACCGATAAATAACATTGTGTTTCCAAAAAGAACGTTCTTGTTAAAGAAAAACACCAAATTGTGAAAGATCATTAATCCAATCATATTGAAAAAACTTGCCCGTTTTTATTTCTCTGTGTCATAGAAATCTTCCACAGCATTCCTTCCTCTTATGCAGATCGCTTTCTTTTCAAGCAATCGGGTTTCAAATATATCATAAAGAGCTAACTGAGTTCCTCTATAATCTCTCCCCGTCCAAGACTTTTTGTTACATTAATGATCCTTTGATTTGAACTTCCTTTAAAGCATAGGGATAAGTCTCGCTTTGTTAAGTCAAACCTTCCATCCACTAATACGTCAATTTGTTTAAGCAGGGCAGCATGATCAGGATTTTGCATTAATTCCTCGTAAAGATAGCCAGTATAACACCAAATGTTCTTTCCTTCTTGTTTTAATTTTTGAGCGAGTGGAGCAATTTCCTTTGCTTGAAGAAAAGATTCACCACCACTGAACGTTACATTTGATAGTTCATTTTGCATGACTTCTTGAAAAATTTCCGTTTCGGTCCATTCCATTCCATTCTCACAGTTCCATGATTGTGGATTGTGACAGCCATGGCAATGGTGAGGACAACCTGCAAAAAAGATTACTGTTCTTAACCCTTTCCCATCAACAATAGAGTCATGAAGGATGTTTAAGACTCTCATTTTGTTTTCTCACTAAGGAATTTGGTCTTTTTGAGATACTCGACACCCGATAGTTGGTGCTTAACCCGATCCCGTTCTTCGCTACGTTTACTTGAATTCCATCTATTTAATGAGCCAACTAAATAGCCTGTAATTCTTCTGATACGCTCAATGTTGAATTCATCATGGTTTCCACATTTCGGACATTCATTATCGATAATCCCTTGATTGCCGCAGGCCATACATCTATCCACTGGATGATTAATACTCCCGTATCCAATCCCATATTTTTGCATAGCCCGAACTAATGTATCTAATGCATCAATATTACGGCTTGGATCTCCATCTACTTCAACATACGTAATGTGTCCTGCATTATTTAGGGCGTGGAAAGGAGCCTCAATTTTGATTTTATTAATGGCACTGATAGGATAGTAAACAGGTACATGGAAGCTGTTTGTGAAGTAATCTCTATCTGTAACACCCTTAATTACTCCATGTTTCGCTTTAGTTGTTCTTAATGCTTTTCCTGCATTAGATTCAGCAGGGGTAGCCAGTAAAGAGTAATTTAATCCAGAATCTATTGTAGCTTGATCCATTTTCTTACGTAAAAATCGAATGATTTCATATCCTAGTTTGAAAGATTCATCGCTCTCACCATGATGTTTTCCTGTTAATTGAACTAAAGCTTCTGCCAATCCAACGAATCCAACCGAAAGAGTCCCTTGTTTAAGGATTTCGGTTAATTTTTCATGAGGTTCTAGTGCTTCTCCATTCCACCATATGCCTTGCCCATACAAAAACTTAAAGTTGGCTGGTGTTTTTTCAGATTGATAGAGATAGCGTTCGTATAATTGTTTAATGCAGATATTTGTATATGCTTCTAGCTTCTCTTTAAAATCATCCAATGATGTAGATTCAATCCCAATAAGCGGTAAGTTAAGAGTTGTAAAAGAAAGGTTTCCTCTTCCTACTGGTGTTTCTCTCCCATTTACATTTCCAATTACTCGTGTTCTACAGCCCATCGTGGCAATTTCACTTTCAGGTGTACCATCATAGTATGGTAGATTAAAAGGTGCATCAATAAACACATAGTTCGGGAATAACCGTTTGGCTGTTGTTTCTAATGAAAGTAGATACAAATCATAGTTTGGATCGACTTCATTAAAGTTTACGCCCTCTTTAATTTTAAAAACAGTGACCGGAAAGATAGGTGTTTCGCCATTTCCTAATCCTTTTTGAGTAGCCAGAAGGAGATTTCTAGTGACCATTCTTCCTTCTTTTGATGTGGCTGTTCCTAAATTTATAGACACAAAAGGAGTTTGGCCGCCTCCGCGACTATGCATACTGTTACAGTTATGAATAAAAGCTTCACATGCTTGAAGGACTTCATAATCTGTTAGATCCCAGGCTTTTGCTTCGATCTCTTCTTCAGAAAGGCTAACTGAAAGTTCTTTTACTAATTTCTGTTTCTTTTCAAATGATTTCTGAACATAAGGAGCTAGATCATAGTCAAAGCAAGGCATAGATTGACCGCCATGCTGCATGTTTTGGTTCGCTTGGAAGATAATACTTGTGAGTGCCATCGCACTTGTAATGGATTTTGGCTCTCTCATATGTCCATGTCCTGTATCAAATCCATCTTTTAATAATTTTGCTAATGGAATCTGCGTGCAAGTAGTGGTTCCGGTTGGGTAAAAATCCATGTCATGAATATGAATATACCCGCCTAAATAAGCCTGTTTGACATCTTCTGATAATAATTTTTCGACTGTATAGGCTCTAGAGCTCGTTGAGCCAAATAAGCTCATCATCCCCATCGGCGATATGCCATCAACATTGGCGTTTTCCTGGATTAAATCTTGGTTACTGCTGTCAACTATTTCTTGAAATTGTTCAAATAGCTTGTTCATTTTATTCACTACCATTTCTGATCGATATTTATCATATTAAGGATCTTTTTAAACCATTTTGCAGGTAACAATTTAAACTAGCAAAATAAACGCTCTTATTTTACGCAATCTATGTCAAACTATTTCTTTTTACCCGTTTAATAAAAAAATCGACAAATTGATTACAGCGCTCCATGTCGCTTACTTGTGGAGAGAGTTCTATTTTTAACGTTACCGCAAGATTTGTTTGGACATATAACATATCTCTAAATTCATCAACTGCTCCACAAAAATGAGGGTAAAAACGATCTCCTGACCCAACCACTCCTGTTATCATATGTTTTACATTTTGCTTTTCAAACGCTTCATATAGGAAAAACATATCTGGCGGAATTTCTCCGTCTCCCCAAGTATAGGTGCCAATGACGATTGCATCGTATTCTGATAGTTGGGAAAGTGCAAATTCATCCACTTCATATAAAACGATGTTTGCAAAATGAGGTAGAAACCGTTCGTAAAGACATTTGATAAGTTCTTCGGTATTCCCAGTTCTAGACGAATAGACCATGGCTATTTTCATTACAATTCATCAAATCCGTTGGATTGCGTCACCTTTGAATAGTTCCGCGACTTTTGCTCAAAAAAGTCTGATTTTGTTTCATTTAACATTTCGTCACTAAAAACATGAATCCATGGCATTGGATTCTCTCGATCCGAATAAAGATTTTTCAGTCCAAGCTGGCGAAACCGTTTATTGGCAAGGTATTCAACATATCCTTCAAATTCAAGTAAATCAATTCCTTCTATATCTTTTAAGATATAATAAGACCATTCTTTTTCCAATTCTACCGCCTTGCTTATGGTTTCATATATATAATCAATATTCTCTTTTAAATTCATTTCAGGATTTTCCGTTAACAGAATGCGAATAAATTGGGAAATTAAGTACGCATGCTGCATTTCATCACGTTGGATATAACTAATCATTGTGCTTGTTTTCAACATTTTTTGTCTACGAGCTAGATTGTAAAAGAAGGCAAAGCCCGAATAAAAATAAATACCTTCTAAATTGATGGAATTAACCGCGAGTTTAAATAAATTTTGCGGTGTTGGATTCATATGAAACGCTTCATACGCTTCTAAAATGAGAGCGTTCCGTTTTTGTACAATTGGATCATCTTTTGCTTGATTAAAGCGGGCATTTTGTTCTTGTAAGGGAACAAGCGAGCTTAAAATATAGGAATATGATTCGTTATGAACCGCTTCCTGCTGAGAAATAACTGCAAATATTGCTTTAAAACTTGAGTCCGTCACATAATCCATTACTTGACTCATTATGGGTGTTTGCAAACTATCTAATGAAGCTAGCTGGGTATTGACCCGCAAAAAAACATCTTGTTCTACGGAACTAAGAAAATCCCATTGCTTAATATCATCTTGCATATTAATCTCTTGTGCTTTCCAAAAGTTCGACAACAATGTTTGATATAAATCATACATTTGCGGATAGGCAATATCATTCCAATTTAAGATTCCAGAAGATTTTCCGTTAATAATCCCTGTTGATTTATTTGGAAACTCTGGATTCAGCAGCTTCATTTTAGTTAAAGTTTGATTCATAAAAAATCCCCTCCTACATGTTGTTTCGTTTGTCACCGTTACACTATTTTGACTTTAGTGTTTGTTCATGAAGTGAATCATCTCATACCTTATATACACCAAAGGACTATTTTTATTGAAACAATTGTAAACATAGCCTCCTGAATAAATGGTCCAAAAAAAGATCAGCTATGACAGGCTTCACATTCCTCAATCTCAGCCTGAGAAGTACTTCGTACATAATAGGTCGTTTTCAAGCCATTTTTCCATGCTTCCATATGAAGATGTAATAAGTCTTTTGCTTTAATATCGTGCTTCACATATAAGTTGAAGCTGATAGCTTGATCCACATGTCGTTGTCTTGCTGCATTTTGTTTTATACTCCATATTTGATCCAATTCATGTCTAGATCGACGATAATAATTGTACGTAATATGATTCAAATCAGGAGCTGTTACTTTAAATTTGAAGTTTTTCTTTTCTTCTGCGTATTCAACAGAATAGATTGGATCAATGCCATCAGTTGAACCGCCAATTTTTGCTGTTGAAGAGTTAGGGGCTACTGCCAGCAACCACCCATTGCGAAGCCCTTTTTGTGCTATCTCTTTTCTTAAATGTTTCCAACGATCAGAGGAATAGTCTTTCCTTTCAAAATATTGACCAGTTTCCCATTCAGAACCTAAAAATTGGCTGTAAGCTCCTTTTTCTGCAGCTAATTCCATAGAAGATTGAATCGCATAGTAGGCAATGTCTTCATATAATTCGTCGGCATATTGAACGGCCTCTTCTGATTCCCAATGAATTCCTTCTAGCGCTAAAAGATGATGCCATCCAAATGTACCTAATCCTACCGCTCGATACTTTTTATTCGTTTTCTCCGCTTGTCCAACACGTATCGTATTTAAATCGATCACATTATCCAACATTCTCACTTGAATTCGTATTAAGCGTTCAAGTACATTGGCTGGAACTGCTTTTGCCAAATTAATAGAGGATAAATTACAGACCACAAAGTCACCTGGTTTTCGAACAATAATTAAGTTGCCATCTTCATCTTCACTTTCATTCACGATTGTTGTAGGGGACATATTTTGAGCAATTTCGGTACATAAATTACTGCAAAAAATCGATGTACGACCTTCACCCCTTACATGTTTGTTTGGATTTAGCCGATTCACTTCATCCCGATAAAACATATAAGGAGTACCCGTTTCTAATTGGGCAATCATCAACCGAGACATTATGTCCATGGCACGATACGTTTTGCGCGGTAGCAGTGGATGATTGACAGCTTCTTGGTAGTTTTCTGTGAAATATTTTTTATCTTCTTCATCATAAAAGTCTTCAAGTCCGAGTGGATTCCCTTCCTCGTCTTTCCAACCCATTATTTGTTTCACTTCATGCGGACAAAATGTGTGCCACATGCCACTGCTTCTCCCAGATTCATCCACTTCCTGAAGTTTTTCCATAAATAAATCTGGTATGGTGACACCGGTAAAAATATCATGTGCTTTCCGCCGCTCATCGCCATTATTTGTTTTTAGATCGAGAAAGCCGTTCATGATGTCTTTATGAAAAATATCAAGATATACTGCGATCGCACCTTGTCGCTGTCCAAGTTGATCCACACTAACAGCTGTATCATTAATTAATCGTATCCACGGCACTACGCCAGAAGAATTCCCTTTAAATTTCTTAATATCTGAACCAAGTGCACGCACTTTTCCATAATAAATCCCAATTCCACCGCCATCTTTACTTAATCTAGCAATATCCCAATTATTTAAGTAAATTCCATCGAGTGAATCCTCTACTGTATCAATAAAACAAGATGAGAGTTGACCAAAGCTTTTCCCTGCATTCGTCAATGTCGGTGTTGCCACTGTCATGTACAAATGACTCAATGCCCAATAGGATTCTTTTACGAGTTCTAATCGTTTTGTACTCGTTTCATCTTTCATTAAATGCATGGCAATAATCATAAATCTTTCTTGTGGCAGCTCGTATACATTCCGTCCATGATCTCTCGCAAGATATCGATCTGCAAACAAGAATAATCCAATATAGGTAAATAAATGATCCCGATCAGAAATTATTTCAGCAGCTAATTCTTCTATTTCTTGTTTCGAATACGAGTTTACTAAATCCGTTGAATAGATTCCGGTTTTAGTTAATGTTTTAATCAATGCGTAGAAATCTCCGTATTTTTGAGACCGATCGTACCCCCTATTTTTAGCGGCAAAATCATATAACTCATTCAAATAAAGCTGAGCAGCAACAAATGTCCAGTTGGACTGATCCATTGCAATCTTATTTAATGAATATATCAGCGCCTGCCCATTTGCTTCCAATTCTGTTCCATTTAAATGTGCTACGCGATCGTTGATTTCCCTAGTATCTAAGCCATATTTCTCTCCTACCTCTTGAATGACCTGTAATACATATGAATGATTTGTTTGTGCTGGTGAATTCATGTTTGTTTCCTCCCGTTCGTAAAAAAGCTTTCATAGACAAAAAAATCCGCTCAAATCATTGAGCGGATGAAACGAAGGTCAAAAAGAATAATCGAAGATAACAAATATTAGAATTCCTCTTGAAGCCGCCGTTTCATCTTCTCAATCCCCGAAGAAGTTGAAACATATAAAAATAAGACAGGTCTCCTGACTCATGCTTCATCCTACTTTAAATCCTTCCCGTATAAGCACCTATCACTAAGCCGTCTTATACAGTGGTTTATTTATTTCGTCAGCATTTACAGTTGCGGGGGCAGCTTCGGCTTCAACCGAATTCCCTATTAAGCGAAAATCGCATCTTATTATATGGCCGATACTATATATAGTTGTAAATTCTCATTAAAATCCAATATGTAGTAATTTCTATATTTAATAGTAAATGATTTATTTTTATTTTACAAGGTTTAATTGATCCTCCATACCCTATTCTTTTTTTCACCTCCTAATACCATTTATCTTTCCAACTATAAATCGATCCCTACTTTCCAGATACACGATTACAGATTTCAATGAATTTAAAGAAGATGACCCCCGCTCAACCCCGATGTATGCAACATTTGACCAGCTTAACCACAGAGCGGACAGGATGTCCCTTGACATCAGGAGCTTGTTCTATTTATTGAGGTTGGTCCATATATATTGAATAACTGAGGAAAGTACGGTGAAAAATATGAGGCCAGCCTTAATGCTGTTAGTAGATTTTGTTGTGTTTTTAATCTTCCCTTTGGTATTTTGGGAGTTAAGTCGGAATGTTGTAAGGGACTATCCCGCCATGATTCTCTCCACACTGCCTGGGATCCTTTATAGCTTATACCGATTCAAAGATACTGGAGGGCTTAATTATACGGGAATATTTGTCATCCTAAATTTAACTGCAGGCCTATTGGTGGATTTTCTGTCTGGTTCTGCCTTACAGCTGTTATGGAATAATGTTTTTTACTCAGCCGCCTTATTATTTATATATTCTGTAAGTCTGGCGGCTAGGAAGCCGCTTTATTTATTCTTTACCTTGGATCTCATGGTGATGAGGGGATATGACAGAAATACTACAAAAGAGTTGTTATTTGAAAAGAAGACATACAAGATTTTTCAACTGATAATGTTAATATACTGTGCGAATGAACTGATATATATTGTGTGTTTATCAAGATGGATCTTGAAATACGGCGTAGAGGCATACCGCCTTGATATTATACTAGATAAGTCCCTAAATATTATGCTGTCAGGTGCCTCACTGGCAGCCTTCTTCTTTATCTATCAGGCTGCGAACGAAATAACTCCGGTTAAAAAAATTGTAATTGCAAAACCAAGGAGAAATTTCGTATCTCTATCATCTTACTGGACTTCCTTTTATTTTGAATGGGCTTACTTTTATTTTAGCAACCATAAGCGGTAGCGGGTGTATTGAATTTTAATTAAATGTTTAGTCTGTACCACTCACATGTTGGGATAATGGAGCAACCCTTGATGTTAATCATAGTCTCCTTGGCCATGAACCAAACCACTTAGATATCCCCTCAGTTAAACGGAAGTCTTAGATAAGAATTATATAGAAATTACTTTTAAATATACTTGAAACAGGAGCATAGCAATGCACCATAATAACGTTGCTTTGTTTAATTCTATGCACATTTTTGCTTAGGTACATTGCTTCAAAAAGTTAATAAAATATATATTACATTTTGTCTCCATTGGCATTTCCAGCTTTAGTCGTAGTCACCTAATAAAGGCGGTGAGAGCAGAGCTAGACTTCACATCTTTCGTCTAGTGAAATGGGTATTTCACTTTAACTGGTTAAAGTGATTCATTTTTGCGGCGCTCCGCCCCTTTTCCACAGAAAACGTAAATGGCGTTACACGCCACCATCTAGCATGGAAATACAATTCGTTCTAAAAACCAAGCTAACTTAATAAAGGCGGTGTGAGCAGAGCAGAACTTCACCTAATTCGAAGTGAAAAATGTATTTATTTCACTCCAATTGGATAAACTAATTCGCTTTTGCGGCGCTCCGCCCCTTTTCCATACAAAAAATAAAGCATAAACTTTCCAAACGGAAAATTTATGCTTTACGTCACAGAAAATAAAAAAACCACCAAACATTATGTATGGTGGAGACGGTGGGAGTCGAACCCACGTCCAAAGATATCGCCACTTAAGCATCTACGAGTGTAGTCGATATATTGGCATTTCGCTGAGTCTTCTGCCTATCGACCGGCGTCCGGTCAGCTAGCCTGGTTGTTCTCTTCCTTCATCCTCAGGCGGTGGAATCCGGCGTAGCCCACTTAGAGTGAGTCCCTTACCCTACCACATGGGCAATGGAGGGAGGAACCGCTATGCAGTATTAAGCTGCGAAAGCGAGGTTGTTGTTAGTTTTGCCAGTTATGGCTTTGACGTTTTAACGAGGCCGATCCCCTCGACTCGCAACCTAAGCTCAAACTACCCCTGTCGAATCCGTAGCGTCCCCATTATAAAATGAGCTGAAATCTAGTTAAAGATTCTGCATCAGACGTTAGGATGCTCAACATTTATTTGAGCAAAAATTTCTGCCGCTCATCAAAGCGACAAACTTATTATAACACATTTTGCAGATTTATCAATTGTAAGTATTTGTAAGCTTCGCGTTTTGCCCAAGCAACAGAAATATTACATCTTTTGACGATCGCGGAAGACTCGTTCGATTTCACGTTTGGCTTCTTTTTGCTTTAAGGCTTCACGCTTATCATAATTCTTCTTCCCTTTTGCCAAGCCAACTAACACCTTACAAAAACCATTTTTTAAATAAAGCTTCAATGGGATAAGGGCATAGCCTGCCTCTTTCGTTTCTCCAATCAGCTTATTAATTTCACGTTTATGAAGCAACAGCGTTCGTGTCCTTAATGGGTCGTGATTATAGCGGTTTCCCTGCTCATATGGGCTGACATGCATCCCAAATAAAACAACTTCTCCATTTTGAATCCGAGCGTAGGAATCCTTAAGATTCACTTTACCAGCACGAATCGACTTGATTTCCGTCCCCTGGAGAACGATGCCCGCTTCGTACGTTTCTTCAATAAAATAGTCATGGTAAGCCTTTTTGTTTTGTGCGACTACTTTTCCTTCACCTTTTGGCATTTTTTCCACCTCATCTATGGATTTTATTTTAGCAGAAATATGATAGCCATACAATCAAAAGAGGCCTTGTGTAAAGGCCCCTTACGTTTATTATTTATTTTTTCGCTTTGTACTTTTTGACTTAGGAACATTATCGTAAAATTTTCGTTTCTTTTTCTTTTTGTTCCCCTGACCGCCAGCTGATTCCGGCGTTTGGCCATTTTGATTTCGTCCTTGTTTGCGGTCACCTTGCTGCTTATTTCGGCGCGGTTTATGCGTATCACTGCCTGTTTTAAAAACCTTCGGCGTCTCAGACCGCTCGCGGCGTGTACCCTTCATACCGACAATTTCAAAATCAATCGAGCGCTCATCCTTATTAACTTTTACCACCCGAACGGTAATTTCATCTCCTATTCGGAACACATTTCCGGTCCGCTCGCCAATCATTGCGAGATGCCGCTCGTCAAAGCGGTAGTAATCATCAGTCATATAGCTGACATGGACAAGGCCTTCAATCGTATTAGGCAACTCAACGAACATTCCGAAGTTGGTCACCGAGCTGATGATCCCGTCATATTCGACGCCAATCTTATCTTCCATGTATTCCGCTTTCTTCAATTCGTCGGTTTCGCGCTCAGCATCCACAGCACGGCGCTCCATTTTCGAAGAATGCTGGGCAATCTCAGGTAAGCGGGCATTCCATTTTTCCCTTGTTGATTCATCGAGCTTTCCTTCGATTAAATACGTACGAATCAATCGATGAACGATGGTATCAGGATATCGGCGAATCGGTGAGGTGAAATGGGTATAGAACTCGGTCGATAATCCGAAGTGTCCGAGACTTTCAGGGTCATATTTTGCCTGTTGCATCGAACGCAGCATAACGGTCGAGATCACCATTTCTTCCGGCTTACCTTGAACCTCTTCAATAATTTCTTGAAGGGCCCTAGGGTGTACATCATTGGCCGTCCCTTTCACAATGTAACCAAAATTGGTGATAAACTCAAAAAATCTCCGGAGCTTATCTTCCTTTGGATCCTCGTGAATACGGTAAATAAACGGAACTTCCAGCCAGTGGAAATGCTCAGCCACCGTTTCGTTTGCTGCTAACATAAATTCTTCAATTAGGCGCTCAGCAACGGAACGTTCTCTGAGAATAACATCGGTTGGTTTGCCTTCCTCATCGACCAATACCTTTGATTCTTTAAAGTCAAAGTCGATGGCGCCACGCTTCATCCGTTTATTGCGGAGAATGGCTGCAAGCTCTTCCATCATTTCAAACATCGGCACAAGCGGTTCGTATCGCGACAGAGTTTCCTCATCTTTATCAATAAGAATCAGATTTACGTCATGATAAGTCATCCGCTCCGTTGTTTTGATCACACTTTGAAAAATTTCATGAGAGACAACGGTGCCCTCTGGTGAAATTTCCATATGACATGACAGCGTTAGACGGTCAACCTTTGGATTTAATGAGCAAATCCCATTAGACAATCGGTGCGGAATCATCGGAATCACTCGGTCTACTAAATAAACACTTGTGGCCCGCTCCTCTCCCTCGAGGTCGATTGGCGTTCCTTCTTTTACATAATAGCTAACATCGGCGATATGAACACCAAGCTTGAAGTTGCCATTTTCAAGTTTGGTAACGGTAACAGCGTCATCAAGATCTTTGGC
Organism: Neobacillus sp.; assembly: GCF_031988165.1. Lineage (NCBI taxonomy): Bacteria > Bacillati > Bacillota > Bacilli > Caryophanales > Bacillaceae > Neobacillus > Neobacillus sp. The sequence goes on along the minus strand of NZ_DALZYO010000001.1, from coordinate 44,780 downwards.
ATCAGCCCCATCAATGGTAACAATTGTTTCGTTCCGTAAATCGCGACGATTGGCCAATTCACTTTCATCAATTGTATCTGGCGTGTTATTTGCCTGCTCTAGTACATCATCATGAAAAGCCATCGGCAAGCCGTGCTTATGTATGACGGATAGAATGTCCACTCCTGGGTCGTTTTTGTGACCAAGAATCGTAATGACTTCACCTTCCGCACTTTTTCTACCCTCGGGATACGTGACGAGCTTCACAACGACCTTATGTCCTTCGACCGCTCCCTTAGATGCCGATTTGGGAATAAAAATATCACTGGCAAATTTTTTATCATCAGGAATGACAAAGCCAAAGCTTTTGCTTTCGACATATGTTCCAACGACTTGCTGGACGCCTCGTTCAATGATGCGAATAATGCTGCCTTCCCGGCGCTGCCCTGAGGTTTCTGATGAAACTCGTGCTAAAACGGTATCTCCATGCATGGCCGTGTTTGTTTCATTAGGCGGTATAAAAATATCATCCATTCCCGGTTCATCCGGCGTCACAAACGCAAAGCCTTTCGCGTGGCCAATCAACCTTCCGCGAATTAAGTTCATTTTTTGCGGCAGACCGTAACGGTTGCTGCGGGTGCGAACCACCAACCCCTTTTCTTCCATTTGGACGAGTGCTTTGACAAACTCTTTAAAATCACTTGAGTCCTGGATGCCAAATGCCTCTTCCAGCTCTTGGACAGTTAATGGCTTATATGCCTCGTCCCTCATATATTGCAAAAGCTTATCAATGTGCTTTTGTATGTTATCTTCCAAACTGATCCCTCCTTAGGGTACTTTATTAATCGTGCCAGTCTAACTTTTCTAAAAAAGCATAAATATCCTCGTGCAGTTGATCACGTTCCCTATCGAGCGTAATAACGTGGCCGGATTCTTCATACCATTTGATTTCCTTTATTACCGACTCTATGTTCTCGTAAATAATGTTGGCACTTTCCGTGTTAATCATTTTATCGTGACGAGCCTGAACCACAAAGGTAGGTGCATAAATCATATCGACATTTTCTCGGACATCGGCGATTAATTGTTGAAGTGCCTTTAATGTTTTCATTGGTGTCTTTTTAAACTCATTCATTTCCATTTCGATTTGCTCGTCCGTTTTTCCTTCTCGTCTTTTAAATTCACGAGCATATTCGAGAATTCCTTCATACATAACTATTTCACTTTTTATATGCATGGGTGCGCACATTGGTACAATTGCTTTTATAGGTACAGTGTATCCCAATTTCAAGGAAAATACGCCGCCAAGAGAGAGTCCGGCAACAGCGATTTCTTCATGGCCTTGATTTTTTAAAAATTCATATCCATTTATGACGTCCTGCCACCAGTCTTCAGGGCCAGTATGTACAAGTTCTTCAGGAGGTACTCCATGACCTTTGTAATGGGGTGCATGGCAGGTGTAGCCTTTTTTTTCAAGGAAACGTCCAAGCATCCTGACATCTGCCGAATTGCCAGTAAAACCGTGAAGCAAGAGGACTGCCCTTTTTCCTCCTTTAAAAGTAAATGGTTTCGGTATAGTGACTTTCATGTAAAAAAACTCCCTTAATTACTATTAGCTTATTTTAGTTTAAGCAATGAAGTGGTGAACATGCTAGAAAAAAGGCTTGTGACGGAGAAATGTTGTGCTGAAAAATTTTTTTCAAAACAGATTGAAATATAGATATCGCTGGAATGTGTTGTAATTCAGCTAACTTGGGACGGGATTCCACCAACTAAGACCACTCCCAACGCTGAAAATCTCCCTAGATATCAAAGTCAAAATAGATCCACAACAACAAAAACCCGGCTCGCGGCCGGGTTTAACTGTCTAATATTAGATTTTAAAGTAAGTAACGGCAAGGGCAAGAATGAAGAATAATACTGATAATACAACCGTAATACGATGTAGAATCAAGTCAATTCCTCGTGCTTTTTGCTTACCGAATAGGGATTCAGCACCACCAGAAATGGCACCGGATAATCCAGCGCTTTTACCTGATTGAAGTAAGACAACCCCAATAAGTCCAATACTTACGATAACTAATAAGATTACGATAAATGTATGCATGAAGGCCACCTCCTGTTAGACGTACATTTCACAGTATATTAAATTTACCATAATATTTCCCTTTTAACAATAGAGTTATTTGTAAAAGGCTATAAGAATGATGTGATAATCCCTATTGGTTATCGTAAAATCGAGGCTGCCATCCTTACATATGTATGTCTCTTGCCTCTTACGACAATCGAATAGGCTGTAATGTTCTCTGGAATCGTCATACCTGCGGCACCAGCATCACCTATATGAAATAAATCTGCCCCTGCCATTTTACTATTTAAGGCGATTTGCTTAATCGTCGCTTCATCCGCTCCTTCTTGACTCGTACCTGTTGTCAGAATGGCTAGCGCGCCCTTCTCATGAACTACGTCTACTAATTTTGCCGTTTTTTCGACGGTGAAACCTGGAACTGTTCCCGGTGAAGGGATAAGGATGATATCCGCTCCTGCTTCGATAAACGAATGCAGTGTCTCCGTGGACATAAGGCTACTGCCAACCTCGCCAGCCACTCCAGCACTATGCATTTTTCCTGCGATGATCAAGCCCTCTGGACCGAAAATCCTCCGTGTCCTCTGAATTGCCTTGGTTATTTCCGCATTACTGACACCCGTTTTCGGATTTCCTGTTAAACAGACAAAATCAAACCCGAGCTCCTTCGCTTTTTGCAGTGATTTTTCCGTTGCAAGTCTACCCTCTGGGAGCTTATTTAAGGCTTCTACCGTCTCAGCATCCACATCAACCGGCTCTAAATTAAGACCAATGGGGCGTCCGACAAGCTTTTTCAAGGTCTGAACCAGGGTGTCAGGCACCTCAACTTCTAATCCCTCCATGCTCGGGTTAAATACGTCAAAGAAGTTTAATAAAATAAGGTCGGCACCAAAGGCAGCAGCCATTTTCGCGTTAGTTACCGCAGGATAATAAGGGGTAACAGCGCCGATTACCTCAGCAACCATCGTTCTTCCTTCCGATGCGAGGATCGATTGCCGTAAATCCCTTCCATTCATTTTTTCAAAATCAGATGCAGTACAATCTAACAAACGTTTCATATTTTTCGCCTCCTCTTTATACAAAAAATACCACAATATCGAGGATTGTGGTAGAAAAAAGACACTCATTTGCGAACTGCACCCCTCATTGTTAGAAAGTGTCCAACAATTCGGGTGCAGTTCAATATGCTGAGTGCCTTTTGGATGCAAAAATTACTTGCTTAAGTTATAGAAAGATTTAATCCCGTTGAATTGAGCTGTTTCACCTAAATTGTCTTCAATGCGAAGCAATTGGTTGTATTTTGCGATACGGTCTGTACGAGATGGTGCACCCGTTTTGATTTGACCTGCATTTGTTGCCACCGCGATGTCAGCAATCGTGTTATCTTCAGTTTCACCAGAGCGGTGAGAGATAACGGCAGTGTAGCCAGCACGTTTTGCCATTTCGATTGCATCGAAAGTTTCAGTCAAAGTACCAATTTGGTTAACTTTAATGAGGATGGAGTTTGCAATTCCTTTTTCGATACCTTCAGCTAGCTTCTTCGTGTTCGTAACGAATAAATCATCACCAACTAATTGAACTTTTTTACCAAGACGTTCTGTTAAAAGCTTGTGACCTTCCCAGTCATTTTCATCAAGACCGTCTTCAATTGAAATGATAGGGTATTTATTAGCAAGCTCTTCGTACCAATCAACCATTTCTGCAGAAGTTTTCACAACACCTTCACCTGCAAGATGGTATTTACCATCTTCTTTATTGTAAAACTCTGAAGATGCTGCATCCATTGCAAGCATAACTTCTTCGCCAGGCTTGTAACCTGCTTTTTCGATTGCTTCAACAATTGTTTGCAGTGCCTCTTCGTTTGAGCCTAAGTTTGGTGCAAAACCGCCTTCGTCACCAACAGCTGTATTAAGACCTTTGCCTTTAAGAACTGTTTTTAAAGTGTGGAAAATTTCCGCACCCATGCGAAGTGCTTCTTTAAAGTTTGGTGCACCAACAGGCATAACCATGAACTCTTGAATGTCAACGTTATTGTCAGCATGTTCGCCGCCGTTAACGATGTTCATCATTGGTACTGGAAGCTGTTTAGAATTGAAGCCTCCAAGGTATTGGTATAAGGGAATATCTAGGTAGTTTGCTGCTGCATGTGCAACGGCCATGGACACGCCAAGGATAGCGTTGGCACCTAATTTACCTTTGTTGTCTGTTCCATCAAGCTCGATTAACGCGTGATCAACTGAAACTTGATCTAACACACTGAACTCTTCGCCAACAAGATATGGCGCAATAATTTCGTTTACATTGTCTACTGCTTTAAGAACACCTTTACCAAGGTAGCGTCCTTTATCACCGTCACGAAGTTCCACTGCTTCATATTCACCAGTAGAAGCACCACTTGGAACTAATGCGCGGCCAAAAGCGCCTGATTCTGTAAATACTTCAACTTCAACTGTTGGGTTCCCACGGGAATCTAATACTTCACGAGCGTATACATCTGCAATAAATGGCATTCAAATCTCTCCTTAAAAATAATATGTTTATTTTATTAATGATTTTCCAGTCATTTCTGCTGGTTGTTTAAGCTTTAATAAGTCTAACATAGTTGGAGCTAAGTCTCCAAGGATACCACCGTCACGTAATTCCACACCTTGCTTGGTGACAATTACCGGTACCGGATTAGTCGTGTGCGCGGTCATTGGCTCGCCTTCTAGTGTAATAACTTCGTCGGCATTTCCGTGATCAGCAGTGATGATCGCTGAGCCACCTTTTTCAAGGATTAAATCAATAATTTTCCCTAAGCACTCATCCACGGTTTCAATCGCTTTAATCGTTGGTTCAAGCATGCCTGAGTGGCCAACCATATCAGGGTTAGCAAAATTTAAAATGATTGCATCAACTTTATCATCTTGTATTTCCTTCAATAAGGCATCTGTTACTTCATATGCGCTCATTTCAGGCTGAAGGTCGTAAGTCGCAACCTTTGGTGAGTTGATTAGAATCCGATCTTCGCCAGGGAATTTCTCTTCACGGCCGCCGCTCATAAAGAAGGTGACGTGCGGATATTTCTCTGTTTCAGCGATTCTTAATTGCTTCAGCCCATTTTGTGATAGAACTTCACCTAAAGTATTATCCAAGTTCGATGGTTTAAAGGCAACATAACCATCAACTGTTTCACTAAAATGTGTTAAGCAGACAAAGAATAAATCCTTTGGATGCTTCGGTCCGCGGTCAAACGCGCGGAAGTCTTTGTTTGTGAACGTATTCGAAATCTGGATGGCACGGTCTGGACGGAAATTGTAAAAAATAACGGCATCGTTATCTTTGATTGTTGCCACTGGCTGACCATCTTCTTTTGTGATCACAGACGGGATGACGAATTCATCAAAAATGCCATGTGAGTAGGAATCTTCAACAACCTCTAATGGATTATTGTAAGCAGGACCTTCACCATACACCATCGAACGGTATGATTTTTCCACACGTTCCCAGCGCTTGTCTCGATCCATCGAGTAGTAGCGGCCAGAAACGGTAGCAAATTCGCCAACGCCATACTCCTTCATTTTATCCAGTGTTTGCTGAATATATGTTGCTGCTGTTTTCTGACCAACATCGCGGCCATCAAGGAAGGCATGGATATATACCTTTTCAACGCCTTCTTCTTTTGCAAGCTTCAACAAGGCAAACATATGTTGAATATGGCTGTGAACACCGCCGTCTGAAAGTAGGCCAAATAAATGAAGGGCTGTACCGTGTTTCTTTACATGTTCCATTGCACCAGTAAATGTTTCATTTTTTTCAAATTCGCCTTCACGAATGGCAATGTTGACACGGGTTAAGCTTTGGTAAACGATGCGTCCGGCACCGATATTCAAATGTCCTACCTCCGAGTTACCCATTTGTCCTTCTGGAAGACCAACTGCCTCACCCGATGCGGTTAAATGAGAATGGGGATAGGTGTTCCAAAGACGGTCAAAATTTGGCTTTTTCGACTGTGCCACCGCGTTCCCTTTTGTCTCACCCCTGCAGCCGAAGCCATCAAGGATGATGAGAGCAACTGGAGATTTACTCATACTTACCTGCCTCCAGTAATTGTAAAAATGATTGTGGTTCTAGGCTGGCTCCGCCCACTAACGCACCATCAATATCAGATTGTGCCATGTATTCTTTAATATTTTCTGGTTTCACACTGCCACCATATTGAATTCGTACGGCATCAGCAACATCTTGGGAAAATTGTTTGGCCACAACTTGACGGATGTGGGCACAAACATCATTTGCATCCTTCGATGTCGACGATTTTCCTGTACCAATTGCCCAGATTGGTTCATAGGCAATCACCGTTTGTTTTACTTGATCGTCTGTTAATCCTGCTAGTGCCTTTGCAACTTGGTCACCGACTAGGTTATTGGTTTCGCCATTTTCACGTTGCTCTAGAGTTTCACCACAGCAAACGATTGGTGTTAGATTGTATTTAAAAGCAGAAAGCGTCTTTTTGTTAACAGCTTCATCTGTTTCATTAAACATTTCCCGGCGCTCCGAGTGACCGATGATAACATATTGAACACCGAGGTCCACGAGTGCTTTCGGGCTAATCTCACCTGTAAACGCACCGCTTTCTTCAAAGTGCATGTTTTGAGCACCAATTTTCACATCGCTACCTTGGGTTGCTTCCACAAGGCTTTGTAAAAATAAAGCTGGCGCGCAAATGACAGATTCCATTTTGTCTGCGGCAGGCACAAGTCCTTTTACTTCCTCAGCAAAGCTCTTTGCTTCGGAGAGTGTTTTGTTCATTTTCCAGTTCCCTGCAATGATTGGTTTACGCATGAGTGGCACATCCTTTCATGGGTTGTTAAAACGCAATTTGTAGATATCGCTCTGAAAATTGTAGATATTCGCTATGCAATTTGTAGATATCTCATTAAATTTACAGATATAAGTTATTTTTAGGAAAAAACTATTTGTCGTTCAAAGCAACTACGCCTGGCAATGCTTTTCCTTCCATAAACTCAAGGGAAGCACCACCACCTGTGGAAATATGACTCATTTTATCTGCTAAGCCAAATTTTTCGACTGCTGCTGCTGAATCGCCACCGCCAATTACTGAATATGTACCTTCCGCTTCGGCAAGTGCTTCGGCAACCGCTTTTGTTCCGCCGGCAAATTTATCAATTTCAAACACGCCCATCGGTCCGTTCCAAATAACCAATTTTGATTTTTGAATGACATCACGATAAATTTCTGCTGTTTTTGGTCCGATATCGAGTGCTTCCCAATCAGCAGGAATTTCTTCGATTGCCACTACTTTAGAATTGGCATCTGCTGAGAAATCATCGGCTACTACCGCATCAACTGGCATATAGAAATTAACGCCTTTTTCTTTTGCTTTTTCGATAAATGATTTAGCAAGGTCAATCTTGTCTGCTTCAAGCAGCGATTTCCCGACTTCATGGCCTTGCGCTTTAACAAATGTATAAGCAAGACCGCCGCCAATGATTAAGTTGTCGACTAATTCTAACAGATTTTCAATAACACCAATCTTGTCCTTTACCTTAGCACCGCCAATAATCGCTGTAAATGGACGTTCCGGATTAGAAAGGGCTTTACCAAGTACTTCAAGTTCTTTTTCCATTAAGAAGCCGGAAACAGCAGGAAGATTGTGAGCAATTCCTTCCGTTGAGGCATGGGCACGGTGAGCAGCTCCAAATGCGTCGTTCACATACACATCAGCAAGCTCAGCGAATGATTTCGCTAACTCTGGGTCATTCTTTTCTTCACCAGGATAGAATCGGACGTTTTCAAGAAGAAGCACGTCACCTTCCTTCATCGTCTCAATCAAGGACTTTACAGAATCGCCATAGGCTTCATCTGCCTTTTTCACGTCTTTACCAAGAAGTTCAGCAAGTCTGATGCCAACTGGAGTTAAGCGCATTTCTTCAACCACTTTGCCTTTTGGACGACCAAAATGGCTAGCTAAAATCACTTTCGCTCCTTGTTCCATTAAGTATTGGATCGTTGGTAGCGCTGCACGAATCCTCGTTTCATCGGTAATTTTCCCATCCTGCATTGGCACGTTAAAATCTACCCGGCAAAAAACGCGTTTACCTTTCACATCAACATCTTTTAGTGTTTTCTTGTTCATTGTAAAGGACCCTCCTAATGTATTGGATTGTGGTAAGCTACATTAAAAAAGGAGAGGGGGAATCCTCCCCACTCCCCTTTGGAAATACCATTTCATTATAATCATGTTCTAGATAAATAACCAATTTAAACTAGAAGATTAAAGTCCTTTTGAAGCGATATAATCTACAAGGTCAACAACGCGGTTAGAGTAACCAACTTCGTTATCATACCAAGAAAGTACTTTTACCATGTTGCCTTCAAGAACCATTGTTGATAAGGCATCAATGGTAGAAGAAGCAGTAGAACCGTTGTAGTCGCTAGAAACTAATGGTAGTTCGCTGTATGCTAAAATTCCTTTTAATGGGCCTTCAGCAGCTGTTTTCAATGCTGCATTAATGTCTTCAGCTGTTACATCTTTTTCTAACTCTGCTACTAAGTCAACAACAGAAACGTTTGGAGTTGGAACACGCATTGCCATACCGTTTAATTTACCTTTAAGTTCAGGAAGAACAAGGGAAACCGCTTTTGCTGCACCAGTTGAAGTAGGAATCATGTTTTCAGCTGCTGCACGAGCACGACGGTAGTCTTTGTGTGGCAAGTCAAGGATTTGTTGGTCGTTTGTATATGAGTGAACAGTTGTCATCATACCGCGTTTGATACCGAAAGTATCATTTAACACTTTTGCAAACGGTGCTAAGCAGTTTGTTGTACAAGAAGCGTTAGAAAGCACGTGATGGTTGTTGGCATCATATTTGTCTTCGTTAACACCCATTACAATAGTAATATCTTCGTTTGATGCTGGTGCAGAGATAATAACCTTTTTCGCACCTGCTTCAAGGTGTTTCGCGGCATCTTCACGTTTTGTGAAACGGCCTGTTGATTCAACCACTACTTCAACACCAAGGTCGCCCCAGCCAAGTTGTGCAGGGTCACGCTCAGCGATAACCTTTACTTTATGACCACCAACTACTAAGTATTCACCGTCAACCGTAACGTCTTCAGCAAGAGTTCCGTGAACAGTATCATATTTTAAAAGATGTGCAAGCATATTTGCATCTGTTAAGTCATTGATTGCAACGATTTCCACATTGCTATTGTTTAAAGCCGCACGGAATACGTTACGACCAATACGTCCAAATCCATTAATACCAACTTTTACTGCCATAATAAAATTCCTCCTTTTATTGGGTAAAGATGTATTATTTTAAAAGGATTTACCCTTTCAATAACCTTTTTGCCACACCTTCATCGGTAATTAAAATCGTCGATGCTGGTGCTTGTTTAAAGTATGCCTTGATAGCCTTTGCTTTTGAGGTCCCGCCTGCAACGGCAATGACATTTGGAATGTGGGCCAAGTCTTGGAGCTGAAGTCCAATTGTTGATACCTTGTGAATGATCTCGCCCTGTTCATTAAAATAATAGCCAAAAGCTTCGCCGACTGCCTCCCCACTTTCAAGCTTTTCTTTGATTTCGGGGTTGGTTTTTCGCCGCTCAGCCATTGTGATAGCATCTCCAATTCCATGGAGAACCATGCTTGCTGATTTTATTAGCTTTAGAACCTCATGAATATCAGGCTCTCTAATCAGAGATTGATAAATTTCTGAACTGACCTGATCAGGAACGTAGAAAACGCGATGTTTAGAATCGGTGTTTTTCGCCATATTCGAGCAAATCGTGTTTGCTTGATTAGCAACATCTTCACCAACTCCGCCTCGTGCTGGAACAAAAAGTAACTCCTGCTGATTCAACTCTGGCGTTAATCTTTCTGCGACAGCAGCCATGGTCGAACCACCCGTAACAGCGATGATATTTTTCCCGCTTAGCAGCTTTTTCATGCAAATAGCACTAGCTTTGCCAAGTTCGCCTTTAACCATTGCTGATTCGTCGCTATCACCGGGTACTATAACGACTTTCTTAATGCCGAGCAGATGCTTCAATTCTAATTCCATCACATCAATACCCTTTAACTCGCGCATTAAGCCTTCCAAATCCTCAAGTAAATTTTTTCCTTCCGAGGTTAAAATCATCCCCAAATTATTACGGTAAATAAGGTTTTGCTCTTTGAGGAAGTCTACTTCACTACGAAGGATTCTTTCTGTAAATCCAAGACTAACAGCTAAACTCCTTCTTCCCACCGGCTGCATAAATCCTATGTACCTAAGGATGGAATATCTTTTTTGCAAGACTTGAAGGAGATCGGGTAATAATCTTTTTTGGATATCGATAAATGACTGCATGAATCGCAAGCTCCTTTATTCTGTGTAGTTGGCCGTAAAATGTCCACCATAGACATATTATGTCCCGCCTACTCTAAAAAAAATCACCCCTACTACAATTTTCATTGTAGCAGGAGTGAAAACCTATTTCAACCTATTTCAACCTAAATTTATCCGTTTTTTTCTTGTAAACGATTACTTATGTCAAATTTGTCAACAAAGCCAAATCCGACCTCTTCCCCGTCGATATGAACGACTGGAATCATTAATCCATAGTGTTCGGTTAATTCATCACTTGTTTCAATATCAATTTCTTCCAGTCGAAAATTCCAGTCTTCTTTCAGTTCCAGAAGTGTTGCTTTTGCTTTATCGCATAGCGGACAACGATTTCTGGTATATAACGTGATAATTGTTTGCGCCATTGTTCTGTTCCTTTCTCAGTTGAACCTTTTTCTTTTAGAAGAAGAGGGGATCCCCAACTGGTCGCGGTACTTAGCGATGGTCCTCCTTGAGACAACAATTCCCTGTTCCAACTTCAATTGTTCGACAATTTCTTGATCAGAAAGCGGTTTTTCTTTTTTCTCTTGGTCTATTAATTTTCTAATCGTATTCTTCACCTGTGTCGATGAGGTATTTTCATCCCCGGAGACCGTTTGGATGGTGCTAGTGAAAAATGATTTTAATAGAAAGGTCCCAATTGGGGTTTGCACGTATTTTTCCCGAACTGCTCGACTGACAGTCGATTCATGAACATCGAGTTCCGCGGCGACTTCCTTCATCGTCATCGGAACTAAATATTGCAAGCCTTTTTGAAAAAAGGATGTTTGTTTTTCAACGATTTTAGCAACAACCCTTGTTAATGTCTCTTTTCGCTGTTCAATACTTTTTATTATCCATTGATAATCCTGGAGCTTATCCTGTAAAAAGCTACTGACCTGTTGATCCTGGTCCTTGAATTTTTTATAATATTGCTCATTAAAGCTTATCCTTGGCAGGGCATCATCAAACATGCGAACCGTTAGACCGGCAGCCGACTGTTCCACGATGGCATCGGGAATAATATACGTCGTGGACTCTGTACGTAAGATGGCACAAGGCTTTGGATCAAGCAATTGTATTTCGTCAGATACATTTTGAATCTCTTTAAGTGATACCTGTAATTCCTTCGAAATTTGCTTCCATTTCTTTTCGGCAAACGGGATGAAATAGTTGGAAATTATGTTTTGGGCAAGCTCGTTTTCTGGATTTTTATAATAAATTTGCATTAACAGACACTCTTGAAGGTTCCTTGCACCGATTCCCGCAGGTTCAAGTGTTTGAATAACGGCAAGGCCCTCTTCTACCAATTCCTCTGATACCCGTAGTTTTTCAGCAATGTTGGCAAGATCGCCAAAAAAGTAACCGTTTTCATCAAGATTTTGAATAAGATGGCGGATAACCTTTAATTGCTCCGCCGATAGGTTTGCTATATTTAATTGCGAAATTAGATAATCTTCCAATGAAAATGGCTTATCGGCAATTTGCTCAATCCAGTCATTTTCCGCCTTGCGGTGCTTCCGTCGATTACGGTCAATGAGGGGATTCATCGGCTGAACATTCCCACTCTCAATCTGCATAAGGGGATTTTCGAGTGCCTTATTTTCTAAGAAATCAGCAAGTTCTTGGGCCGAATACTGCAATAAAGCAATCGCCTGTGATAACTCCTGCGTCATCGCCAATTTCAATGTTTGCTGCTGCCATAAACTCGCCTTCAAGTTCATTTGTCTCCCCCCTATGATCCTATTTTACATGAAAGAAGGGTTTTCGGGTAATGGAAATTGATATCTAGATTGTTTAGGAATAATATTAATAAATTAAAAACCCCCTGTTTACACAAAACAGGAGGCTTTCATGACGCGCTCGGAGGGAATCGAACCCCCATTTTAAGAACCGGAATCTTACGTGCTATCCGTTGCACCACGAGCGCAAATATTAGCGACTTACATATTATATGCCAGATTTGTTCACTTTGCAAGTGAAGAATAGGTTTTAAAGTTGGCTGGAATGGTTATGCTGAAATAGGGAAAGTTGTCGAACATTTAAAAGTTGAATTGTTTGACCTTAATTGACCATCAGTGTATGATAACAATACATATTATTTTTAACTTTCACACTCAGGAGGAGGAAGAAATATGAATTTGATTCCTACAGTTATTGAACAAACAAACCGCGGTGAACGTGCATATGACATTTATTCTCGTCTGTTAAAAGACCGGATTATTATGCTTGGCAGCGCTATTGATGATAATGTTGCCAACAGTATTGTAGCACAATTATTATTTTTAGAAGCGGAAAATCCCGAAAAAGACATTACACTTTACATCAACAGCCCAGGCGGAAGCATCACAGCCGGAATGGCGATTTACGATACCATGCAATATATTAAAGCAAATGTATCAACCGTTTGTATCGGAATGGCTGCATCAATGGGTGCCTTCCTACTTGCCGCAGGGGAAAAAGGAAAGCGATTTGCGCTACCTAATGCCGAAGTCATGATTCACCAACCACTTGGTGGTGCTCAAGGCCAAGCAACAGAAATTGAAATTGCTGCAAAGCGGATCTTGTTCCTTCGTGAAAAGTTGAATGGAATTTTATCAGATCGCACTGGCCAGCCACTTGAAGTGATTCAAAAGGATACCGATCGTGATAACTTCATGACTGCTGAAAAAGCAAAAGAATACGGCCTTATTGACAGCATCATCACTCGTAAACCTAATGAAACCACAGATAAAAAGTAATGATTACAGCAATCGGCTTCCGGGCCGGTTGCTTTTTTCTTTTCTGTGGAAAAGGGGCGGAGCGCCGCAAAAATGAATCACTTTAACCAGTTAAAGTGAAATACCCATTTCACTAGACGAAAGATGTGAAGTCTAGCTCTGCTCTCACCGCCTTTATTAGGTGACTACGGCTTGTTCTCTAAATTTATTTCCATGATAGGGTTGGGAGTTGAGGCTCATGATAGTTTTTTAGCGGTAGATTTACAGGATTACCTCCCCTATTTTGGGGGATTGGCCTATTTTTTCACTTTATTGGCTCATTTTTCGTATGTTATGGCTGTTTTACCATTTATTACAAAAAAAATAAACACTCCTTGACCGATGCCTCTGTTCATCCACACAAAAAAAGGGTTTGCCCTCAAATTTGAGCCAAACCCTTCCTAATTAATGATCTTTTTGAATAAAGTCAGATAAAGCGTTGATAGCTCTATCCTCATCATCACCGTCTGCGATAATATTAATCACGATTCCTGAGCCGACTGCAAGGCTCATTAATCCCATTATACTTTTTGCATTTACCTTTTTGCCATCTTTCTCTAGAAAAATATCAGCTGAAAAGCGGTTCGCTTCCTGCACAAAAAGTGCGGCTGGCCGGGCTTGAAGGCCCGTTTTCAATTTTACTTCTACCTGTTTCTCCAACATTACACATTTCCTCCCTATGTTTTAATTCTATATTCTTAAAACAAATTCATCATTTCACAAAGTTAACTCCACGCGACCCTAATAAAGGGCTATACTTTGGGGAGTCATTGCCGCTTCCGCTAATTCCTCGGGGCTATTTCCCCGGCACGTAGCTTCTCCGCAATCTCATCAATCTTTCGCAAGCGATGATTAATGCCTGATTTACTAATGGCACCACCAGAAACCATTTCACCAAGTTCTTTTAAAGTAACATCCGGATATTGCACCCGAAGTTCGGCAATTTCCCTTAACTTATCAGGTAAAATTTGCAGACCGACCGTCGAATCAATCAACCGGATATTTTCAACCTGTCTGATAGAAGCGCCGATGGTTTTATTCAGATTGGCGGTTTCACAGTTTACCAAGCGGTTAACTGAGTTCCGCATGTCCCGAACAATCCGGACATCTTCAAAACGGAGCAGGGCATTATGAGCACCGACAATATTTAAAAATTCGGTAATTTTCTCGGCTTCTTTTAAATAAGTAATGAAGCCTTTTTTACGCTCAAGTGTTTTGCTATTAAGACCAAATGTATTCATTAATTCGCATAAAGAATCATTATGTTCTTTATAGAGCGAAGAAATTTCCAGATGATAAGAGGATGTTTCCGGATTATTGACGGATCCTCCTGCTAGAAAAGCACCGCGTAAATAAGAACGCTTACAACATTTCTTCTTTACAAGGTCCTGCGAAATATCGTGAATGAAGGTAAATCCCTCACCAAGGATTTTCGTGTCCTCAAGAATTTCCTTGGCCGCCTGAGATAAACGGACAATATAGACGTTGTTTTTTTTAAGGCGCATTTTTTTTCGGACAAGCAGCTCTACCTGTATCTCATAGCTCTTCTTCAATAATGTATATATTCTTCTCGCTATTGCTGCATTTTCCGTTTGAATATCTACGACTAACTTACGGTTTGAAAAGGAAAGGGAACCGTTCATGCGGATTAAAGCCGAAAGCTCTGCTTGAATGCAGCATGTTTTCACTTCCAAGTTGGTTAATTCCTTTTTCGTTTCCGAAGCGAAAGACATCCCCTCACCCCTTTATAAAAACCCACTATTTGTTTTTTCTAAAGACACTATCAAAATAACGTTTATTAACTGCACACTACTATCTACGCTTCATACCGCTTTTTGGTTTCATCTAACAGTATATTATATAAAATTTTCGCCACTTTTTTTGGGTCATGCCGAAGGGCACCATTTTCCTGATAGGCAATATCTGCATGAACTACCTCAAGTCCTTGCTTATAAAGCTGTGGTAAATCGTATATCACTGGGTCGGCCAACTCTTCATTATAGCGAAGCTGAATATGCTGTGGAATTTCTTCGTTATTCACAAGAATCGTATTGATAAACGTACAGTTCATATGATCATAAATGGCCTTCACATGATCGCTCGCGGTATAGCCGTGCGTTTCCCCAGCCTGTGTCATCAAATTACAAATGTACACCTTTTTTGCTTGCGAGTGGCACACTTCATCCCCTAAACGCGGAACAAGCAAATTTGGCAGAATACTTGTATACAAGCTTCCGGGGCCAATAATGATTAAATCCGCCTGACGAATCGCTTGAATCGACTCTGGCAAGGGGTGAATTGTACTTTTTGACGTTAAAAAAACTCTTTTAATTTTTTTCCCCGAATAAGGAATTTTCGATTCCCCAGAAACAATCGCACCGTCCTCCATTTCAGCATGCAGAACGACACTTTGATTAGCGGCTGGTAACACCTTTCCACGGACATTCAAAATCTTGCTCATTTCTTGAATGGCGTGAACAAAGTTTCCGGTGATGGAGGTCATCGCAGCCAGGATTAAATTACCCAGCGAATGTCCAGAAAGTTCATTTGACGTTTTAAAACGATGCTGAAACATTTCCTCAACCAACGGTTCCACATCTGACAGTGATGCTAACACATTGCGAATATCACCAGGAGGAGGAATGTGCAGGTCATCGCGTAAGCGTCCAGAGCTGCCCCCGTCATCCGCGACTGTCACAATAGCGGTAATATCAACAGGATACTGTTTCAATCCTCGCAATAACACAGGTAATCCTGTTCCTCCACCAATGACGACAATACGAGGCTGTCCTAACTCTCTCATGTAGTTTTATCCTTTCTCCTCTCAATGTCACGGTGGGATACACATGTATTATAATCATTTTGGAAAAATCGTCCTAGATATTCAGCTAAAGCAACAGAGCGGTGCTGCCCACCTGTACATCCAATCGCAATCACCAGCTGTGCTTTCCCTTCCCTTTTATAATGAGGAAGCATGAAGCTTAGCAAATCTGTTACTTTTTCCAAAAATTTATGTGTTTCGTTCCATTTTAAAACATAGCTGGAGACCTCTTCATCCAGTCCTGTTTTTGGCCGCATATGTTCAATATAATGCGGATTCGGCAAAAAGCGCACATCAAAAACAAGATCCGCATCGATGGGAAGCCCATGTTTAAAGCCAAAGGACATGACATTGACAGTAAAGCTTATTTGTTTATTCGCGGTAAATTCCGTTAATATTTTCTCGCGCAATTCACGTGGTTTCATCTGGGAAGTGTTATAAATTAATTGGGCCCTGCCCTTTAATTCCTCCAGCAGCTCCCGCTCAAGTGTGATACCCTCTAGAGGCAGCCCTGACTTGGCTAGCGGATGGGACCGCCTTGTTTCCTTATATCTACGGACTAATGTTGAATCATCCGCATCTAAAAATAATATCTGCGGCGTCACCCATGAAGTTTCCGCCAGTTCATCTAATCCCTTAAATAAATGGTCAAAAAACTCCCGACCGCGTAGATCCATAACCAAAGCAACTTTATTCATTTTATTCCCAGATTCCTTCATAAGTTCAAGAAATTTCGGGAGCAGCGTCGGCGGCAAATTATCGACACAGAAGAATCCTAAATCTTCAAAGCTTTGAATGGCTACCGTTTTTCCAGCCCCAGACATACCGGTAATAATCACCATCTGGGTTTCACTTATCGCACCGGTACTCACTTCAATTCCCCCTATTATATGAATTAACTCGGATCTAATCGGTAACTGATTAGTTGAAAATCTTTTGTATAGGTAAAAGTACCGTAAATAATCCCTTTTCCATGAATCATGTAATCAATGATATGATAATCACCGCCAGCCATTGGCAGACTATTTATCTGTTCAATCGGATGCCATGCCAGCTTTCCTTCTTCAGATTCAACTAAATCAATCCCATCTGAATCCGTTGCCATAAAGGTAAACATCATCCACTCGGAAAGAAGCTCGTCGCCTTCCATCATAATCATCGTAAATATTCCTTTTAGTTGTGGGTTTTTTAGATAGATACCCGTCTCTTCACGGTATTCCCTGATGCAGGAATCCCGTACCGATTCGCCCGGCTCCATTTTTCCACCTGGAGCCACCCACCAGCCCCGACGCGGTTTTTGCAGCAACAACATTTGATTATTTCTTATCAATGCACAATTAGTGACCCGCTGCACAACACTCACCCTCTTTAAAAAGCATAATGCCTTGGTATTAAACTAGAATGACAAAACCCCAGTCTAACAACTAATTTATTCTATCCATTATACTATTTTTAAGATATAGTCACAATGAATACAAAATTGATATTTCTGTTAAAATTTTTTCCTTTGTAGCTTGGTTAGCTTCCATTCTTCCATGGATATGGAAACCTTACTGATTGGCTAGCGTTTAAGTCGAAAAGACACATTGATCCGTTGCTTTTATTACGTTTGTATTTAGCCCAAAAAAAATGGCACAAGCTGCTGGGCTTGTGCACCATAAGGTATATATTTTAAAGGGGGTCAATTTACTTAATCATACCCTATCTTTATTTCACTTTTGTTACAGAAGAATTAAAACAGAGTTACTTTTTTGTAAATGAAACGGATAAGAAAATTAACAATCCGTGACCCATTTTATTCAATTGTTGTTTATTTCTTTAGTTTCATCTCTTCCTTAAGCTCTTCGACAAAATGCTGAGCACTTTGCGCTGCAATACTGCCGTCCCCAGTAGCGGTAACAATTTGGCGCAGCGTTTTTTCACGGATATCACCTGCGGCGAAAATACCAGGCACCTTCGTTTCCATAAGTTCATTGGTTTCAATATATCCATTTTCGTTCGTGATGCCAAGGCTTACAAATGGCTTCGAAAGCGGTAGCATTCCGATATAAATGAAAACACCATCTGCCGGCAGTTCTTGTTCTTCTCCAGTTTGTGTTGAAACCAGGGTCACGCTGCCGACTTTGCCGTTTTTGTCATTAATCGACTTAATCGTATGGTTCCAGATAAAGTCCACTTTTTCATTGGCAAAAGCACGATCTTGAAGAATCTTTTGTGCGCGCAGCTCATCACGGCGATGAACAATGGTAACTTTGGAAGCAAAACGTGTTAAATAAACGCCTTCCTCAACAGCAGAATCGCCACCACCTATGACATATAGTTGTTTTTCTTTGAAAAAGGCGCCATCACAAACGGCACAATAAGATACACCGCGGCCGCCAAGTTCTTTTTCGCCTGGAACGCCGATTTTTTTATACTCGGCACCAGTAGTGATAATAACAGAGTAAGCTTTATATTGCTTCGATCCAGCGGTAACGAGTTTGTAGTCGCCATGATCAACGATTTCCTTAATATCGCCGTAAGCATATTCGGCGCCAAATTTTTTCGCATGTTCAAACATTTTCGTTGATAAATCAGGTCCTAATATGCTCTCAAAGCCCGGATAGTTCTCAACATCCTCGGTATTGGCCATTTGTCCGCCCGGCATGCCACGCTCAATCATCAGTGTTGAAAGATTGGCACGTGATGTATAAACAGCCGCCGTCATTCCCGCAGGTCCTGCCCCGGCAATAATGACATCATAAATTTTCTCTTCAGACATTGTGGGTTTCACTCCTTATTTTAAAAGCGGAAGCGCCTTGCCTTGGGCAGCCCCGACAAGCAAATGTTCTCGAGTATACGAAGTATACACTTTGACTTCATATGGACGAGGTTATTTGATCTCAAAGGGCTAGGCGCTGCAGCTAGAATATAAAAAAAAACGATTAAGTATAACATTCCCTACTTAATCGTATTAAACAATCGTATTATAGTCCAAATATCTGCTCAAAATTATGAAAGCACGCTCCCTTAGCGTGCACTACACCAGTTGCTCGGTGCTATTGCTAGATAGTTATCACAAATCAATTCAGTATATCATTCACAATCTTGACATATTTCCCAATCGTCCCAATGGACAATCCGTAACGGGTGGCAACCTCCTGCTGGGAAACCTTTTCATGGCGTAGCTTGTGCCACACATACTCAACTGCCCCCGCCCAGGCACGTTTATTTTTCAAGTGGATATTGGCTTTGGAAACTTCCACAAACACAGAGAACCACATCAAATACAAACCAGATTCAATTGCGCCAATCGGTTGATGATTCTCATAAAAAAGCTCGGCAATTTCCTGTGCATCGGATGTTATAGATGGTTTTCCTGACCTGATTAACGAGATATATTCTTTCTCTAAAGTTGTCAATTTCTGATTTTGAAAAAGACGCTTCGACGTAATGATTTCCTCTTTTTTCTTCGAAACAGTCGTGAGGAACAGCGCAAATAATCGCTCCTCAACATATTCGCTCT
Source organism: Neobacillus sp. (assembly GCF_031988165.1). Taxonomy (NCBI): domain Bacteria; kingdom Bacillati; phylum Bacillota; class Bacilli; order Caryophanales; family Bacillaceae; genus Neobacillus; species Neobacillus sp. The sequence goes on along the minus strand of NZ_DALZYO010000001.1, from coordinate 25,258 downwards.
CAAGCTTTTGAAAAATAGATCCAGAATGATCTTCAAACCCATTTACTGATGCCTTTTCACCATTCCATGGTTCAGAGCCCTCTTTGTCAGGAGTGATTTCCAGCACCTTTTTCCATATGCTTTTCGCAAAATTTTCATAGCCAGTGAAATAAGCTGAATAGGAAAGCCAGTAATAAAACGGTCCATCACCATCAAAGCCTTGTTTATATAATTTTTTTAACCATAAATAGGCAAGCTCATATTCCCCTACCAAAGCAAAACTGGTACCAAGCTTAAATTGATGCTCACTAAGAAGAGGTTGAATTTTTTTTAATATCGTAAGTAAATTGGTGACATTTTTCACTTTCCCCTGATAATGGGCAAATACAAGCCTGTTACAGAGGGCATGCAGGTTCCCCGGATTCCGCTCCAACACATCATCTAAGATAGATTCTGCTTTTTCCGACTTGCCTAAATAAAAATAAGCGAGTGCTAAATTGTTGTAAGCCGACCAGTATTCCGGATATTCCTTGACGACATCCTTTAACAACTCAATCGCCTTTGGAAAATAGCCTGACTCTAACAGATCGCGGGCCTGCTCTTGTTTGTATATCAGGTCGTCTTGCTGTAAAAACAGCTCATCCTCCAACTCTTCTGATTCAAAGGTAAGCAGTTCAAGCAAATCCTCCGTGTCTTCCGAAAAATCACCATCCGGATCCAGCTGTAAATATAGTTTGGCATGGTGATAAGCATCTTTAAAAAATCCCATATAGGCATAATTATTGGCCAATAAATAATGGCACTCCACCATTTCGGAGTCTAGTCCTTCAAGGATGTGATGCAAGAGTCGGTTAGAATTTTCAAACTCGCCAAGTTCTGTTGACACAATGGCCAGCTGGCATGTAATCATCGGTTCACCCGGCTCAAGCTGCATCGCTCGCCCAAGATATTTTTTTGCTTTTATAAAATCACGTCGATGGTATGCCTTTAAACCCTTCGTGAAATAATATTCCCCCGTAGGAACAAATGAAAGTATCTTTCCCTTATGCATTCTTGCCTCCGCTTTCTTTCCCATGAAGTCCTCCAAATTTTCAACATAACTAATCTAGTATATCATATTCAGCGGTTGTACGAGAAGGGATTCAGCATGGTTATCGATGGCAAATTTTTGTGGGACCTATTTCAACATTTCTGTAAGGATATCAACATATTTAGGGAAGATATCGACACATATTGAAAGGATATACTATTTTCGGGTGATATATTTCACAATTTTTGGGGATATCTAGAAATTTCTGAGGATATCTACAGTTTTTTGGGGATATCTACATATTTTTGATGGATATCTACAATTTTTTCAGAGAATATATTTCACATTTCTGGGGATATCTATAAATTTTTGATGAATATCTGCAATTTTTTTGGGGATAACTACACCTATTTGAAGGATAGCTATAAATTTTTGAAGGAGAGCTACTCCTATTTGAAGGATATCTACAAATTCCTCCTGAATACCACAGCCCACAACAAAACCAGCCCCTCTTTAGGACCGGTCTTTGTGTCTTTCTTCTAAAGTACGCAATACTTCTTTAAATGGTAGCCCTTGCTCCACTAATAATACCTGCAGGTGATAAAGCAAATCGGCCGCTTCCCACTTCAGCTCTTCATGATCGCGATTCTTGGCTGCAATAATCACCTCGGCTGCTTCTTCCCCGACTTTTTTCAAAATTTTATCGACGCCTTTTTCAAACAGATAGGTGGTATAAGCACCCTCTGGACGCTCCTGCTTGCGCTCCAAAATAACCTTCTCAAGTGTTGATAATATTTGATAGTCCTTCATGCTAGGAGGACGCTCTAAACCCCCTTTCGAAAAACAACTAACCGCACCCGTGTGGCAGGCAGGGCCCCTAGGGTTAACAAGCACGAGCACTGTATCTTGATCACAGTCGTACTGGATACTAACGACTGACTGGGTGTTCCCGCTAGTCGCTCCTTTATGCCATAACTCCTGACGTGAGCGACTGAAAAACCACGTTTCCCCAGTTTCCAGTGTTTTCTCAAGAGATTTCTCGTTCATGTAGGCGAGCGTTAGTACTTCCATTGTTTCGGTATCCTGGATAATGGCCGGAACAAGCCCTTTTTCATCAAATTTCACGTTCATCGAACGACAACTCCTTTTTCCCGCAAATAGCCTTTTACTTCATGGACTGAGGTTTCTTTATAATGAAAGATTGAGGCAGCGAGTGCAGCATCGGCCATTCCATACAAAAAGGCTTTTTCAAAATGTTCGGCATTCCCGGCACCACCTGAAGCAATTACCGGAATCGGTACCGCCTCACTTACTGCCATCGTTAGCTTTATGTCGAATCCGTTTTTCGCGCCATCGCTATCCATACTAGTTAATAAAATTTCTCCGGCACCAAGATCGGCCGCCTCCACTGCCCACTCTATTACTTTTTTGTCAGTAGGCTTCCGGCCGCCATGGGTATATACTCGCCACGTCCCTAACTCTTCATCAAATTTAGCATCAATCGCCACTACGATACATTGCGAACCGAAATAGCCGGCACCTTCCTTAATCAACTCCGAATTTAGCACGGCTGCTGTATTCAATGACACTTTATCAGCTCCAGAGCGAAGAATTTTCTTCATGTCTTCCAAAGAATTGATGCCTCCGCCTACCGTAAATGGAATTGCCAGCTCAGAGGCAATAGCCTTGACGACTTCAACCATTGTTTTCCTGCCCTCGACGGAAGCAGAAATATCAAGGAACACAAGCTCGTCTGCCCCTTGCTCATCATAAAACCGTGCAAGCTCAACAGGATCACCGGCATCACGAAGCTGGACAAATTGAATCCCCTTTACCACGCGACCATCCTTTACATCAAGGCAGGGAATGATTCGCTTTGTTAATGTCATATCGGAGCCACCTCTTCCAACGCTTCCGTTAATGTAAAGCGACCTTCATAGATGGCTTTACCAACAATCGCTCCGTTTACACCGTTCGCTGCAGCTAAAGCCTGTAAATCTGTAAGACTGCTTACCCCGCCTGAGGCGATGACATTTTTTCCAGTTACTTCAGCCATTTCACAAACAGCGGCAATATTCGGGCCTGCTAAGGTTCCATCGGTGGCAATATCGGTAAAAATAAATGTTTCAGCCCCAGCATCAGCAAAACGTTGGCCCAGTTCAACCGCTGTTAACTCTGAAGTATTCAGCCAGCCATGGGTGGCAACATAGCCATCTTTGGCATCAATACCGACTGCAATTTTTTTACCAAATTTCTTAATCATTTCGATCGCAAATTCAGGCTTCGAAACAGCAATGCTCCCAATAATCACTCGGTCCACGCCATTTTCCAGATAGTGAAGAATATCGTCCTCGGAGCGAATGCCGCCACCAATTTGAATTTTTGTCTTTAGTCTTTGCGCGGCCTCAATCACAAAACGGTCGTTGACTCGCTGGCCATCCTTTGCACCATCAAGGTCGACCATGTGAATCCATTCAGCACCATCAATTGCAAAGCTTCGAGCCATATCAAATGGCGACTCTCCATAAATCGTTTCTTTACGATAATCCCCTTGAAGAAGACGAACACAATTGCCGCCCCGCATATCAATCGCCGGGTAGATCGTGAAGCTCATCGAACCGCCTTCCTTTCTTCCACTATTTTTAAAAAATTTGCGAGAAGGGCCATCCCAAGCTTGCTACTTTTTTCAGGATGAAATTGCATCCCCAACACATTGTCTCTTCCTACTACCGCTGAAACCTGTTCATGGTAAACTGTTTTTGCCAGGAGTACATCCGAATTTTCCGCATTTACAAAATAAGAATGGACGAAATAAACATAATCCTCTTGTAAATTGTTCAAAAGAGGTGACGACTGGACAAATTCAAGCCGGTTCCAGCCCATGTGTGGAACTTTGTATGGAATGTCTGCAAGCGTTCGCCCCGGAAAACGACGAACACTTCCCGGCAATAATCCTATGCCTTTCGTTAAGCCATTTTCCTCACTTTGCTCAAACAGCAGCTGCATGCCAAGACAGATTCCGAGCAGTGGTTTCCCCGTTGCCGCAAATTCCTTAATCGTTTCTCCTGGGAGCCGTTCCATCGCATCACGAAAGGCACCTACTCCTGGGAGAATCAAGGCATCGGCATGAAGCAATTTATGTTTATCAGCAGAAATAAAATATTCGGCACCGAGTCGTTCTAACGCCTTGCTTACGCTAAAGAGATTTCCCATGCCGTAGTCAACAATACCAATCATGTTGATGCCACCTTTTTGGAACGGTGCCTGACACCGCCCCTATTTTGTCGATTTTTAAAAAACGGTGCCTTTCTTCTATAACATCCCTTTTGTCGATGGGATCCCGTTAATGCGCGGGTCAATCGTGGTTGCTTCGTCGAGTGCCCGGCCAAGTGCTTTAAAAACAGCCTCGATCATATGGTGGGTGTTTTTTCCATAATGAACAATCACATGGAGGTTCATCCGCGCCTCAAGGGCAAGCTTCCAAAGAAATTCATGGACAAGCTCGGTATCAAAGCTTCCCACCTTCTGTCCTGGGAACTCGGCTCGCATTTCGAGATGCGGGCGGTTGCTGAGATCGACCACTACCTGGGCTAGTGCTTCATCCATCGGTACAAACGCATTCCCGTAACGCTTAATGCCTTTTTTATCTCCAAGTGCTTCGCGTAGTGCCTGCCCCAGACAAATACCGATATCTTCCGTTGTATGGTGATCATCAACTTCGATATCGCCTTGGGCGTCAACAGTCAGGTTAAATTGGCCATGTTTAGTGAATAAATCCAGCATATGACTTAAGAATGGGACACCTGTTTCAAGATTGGACTGGCCATCCCCATCAATTTCTAACGATAGTTGAATTTTTGTTTCATTTGTGTTCCGTTCGATGCTTGCCACTCTTTCCATGAAGCTGCCCTCCTTGAATTATTTTCTTCTTTTATAGACCGTTTGAATTGGAATTTATTTACAAAAACAATATTGACAATTTTCCTGTTCTGTTGAGGGATCTTGTCCTTAAGAGCCCTTATTAACCTTCAAACATGACATGTAAAGAAGCTATTTATCGTTGTTGAGTCTTATTTCGACAGCTCGGGCGTGTGCCTCAAGCCCTTCCATTCTGGCAAATTCAGCTATCTTCGCTCCGTTGTCGGTTAAAGCCTTTTTGCTGTAGATGATCACGCTCGATTTCTTTTGAAAATCATCGACATTAAGTGGACTTGAGAAACGGGCTGTTCCGTTTGTCGGTAGCACATGGTTTGGCCCGGCAAAATAATCGCCAACAGGCTCGGAACTGTATCGTCCGATAAAAATGGCCCCAGCGTGACGAATTTTCCCGAGAAGCTCAAGTCCATTTTCAGTGATAACTTCAAGATGTTCGGGCGCTAATTGGTTAACTATATCAATTGCTTCGTCGAGATCAACGGTTACATAGATGGCTCCGTAATCTGCAATTGACCGTGCCGCAATTTCCTTACGCGGCAGCAATGCTAACTGCTGTTCGACTTCTAACGACACAGCTTCAGCCAATTTTAGCGACGGAGTAACTAGAACGCTACAGGCTCGGGAATCGTGCTCTGCCTGTGATAACAGATCGGCCGCAACCTCGTCAGCCCTTGCTGTATCATCTGCTAATATCGCAATCTCACTCGGTCCGGCAATCATATCAATATCAACATCGCCGAATACCTCCCGTTTCGCCAATGCCACAAAGATATTTCCAGGGCCGGTAATTTTATCAACAGCGGCAATCGATTCCGTTCCATAGGCAATGGCTGCAATTGCTTGTGCCCCGCCAACCTTATATATTTCCTCGACGCCCGCTTCCCTTGCAGCAACGAGCACCGCTGCTGGCAATTTCCCATCGAAGTTAGGCGGCGACACCATTACAATTCGTTTGACACCGGCCACTTTCGCTGGAATTACGTTCATCAACACCGATGAGGGGTAGGCAGCCGTACCGCCTGGCACGTACACTCCAACCGAATCAAGCGGGGTTATTTTTTGTCCCAGAATTGTTCCGTTCTCTTCCGTTGTCATCCACGATGGCCGCAGTTGCTTTTCATGAAAGGAGCGGATATTATCCACCGCTTCTCGAACAATTGCCACAAATGAATCCTTCATCTGACCATAGGCCTCTTCGATTTCTTTTTCTGGTACGGAAAAAGAAGACAAGTTGACGCGATCGAATTTCTCCGTGTACGTTCTTAAAGCTGCGTCACCATGAGTACGTACATCAGCGATAATGTCTTTGACGATAGACTGCTGTTCAAAGGTGCCGGTTTCAATCGAACGTTTAAGTGATACCTGGTCAGACACTTTAACTATTTTCATATTTTGCCCTCCCTATGAAACCACTTCATGTAGCCTTGTTACCAATTCGTCAATCCGAGTGTCTTTAATTCGATAGCTGACAGGATTGACAATCAGGCGCGATGTCACATCAACCATTCGCTCGTATTCCACGAGCCCATTTTCCTTTAATGTCCGGCCGGTTGAGACAATATCAACGATTCTGTCGGAAAGGCCGATTAATGGAGCCAGTTCGATGGAGCCATTCAATTTGATAATTTCAACCTGTTCCCCTTGCTCGCGAAAATAGGCTTCCGCCACATTCGGATATTTGGTTGCGACTCTTGGGGCCACATCATTCATATTTGTATCTGGAAGACCGGCAACCGCCAAATAGCAATGGCTGATCTTGAGATCAAGCAGCTCATAAACATCGCGCTCCTCCTCAAGCAACACGTCCTTCCCGGCAATTCCCACATCAGCAACACCGTGCTCAACATAGGTAGCAACATCCATTGGCTTGGCTAAAATAAATCGGAGGCCTTCCTCGGCGACGTCAATGATCAATTTTCTTGAATCGTCAAATTCCGGCGGCAGCCTGTAGCCGGCTTTTCTCAGTAAGCCCACAGCTTCTTCAAAAATTCTCCCCTTTGGCATTGCAATCGTTAGGATGTTACTCATCTGTGTGTCCTCCGATTAAATAGGTCGTCCCGGCAAATTTTTTTGTAAAGGCATCTAAATTTTTTACACCGGTAATGTCCTGAAGCAAGGCAGACTTACCTTGCCTATGCATTTCTTTGGCTAGTTGAAAGGCTTCCTTTCGCCGCTCCTGGCTGAAAAAAATGCAGTGAGTGGAATTTTTGACGTCTAGTTCTCCTAAGGCTTCGAGCAGCATATCAAGCCGAACCGCAAACCCGGTCGCCGTTGCTTTTTTTCCAAACTTCTCAATTAAACTGTAACGGCCACCATTTCCGATAGGAAATCCGACATTCCCGGCATACGCCTCAAATAAAACGCCAGAATAATAGCTCATATGGCTGACAATTGAAAAATCGAATTTCACCTGCTCCTCCACGCCATAATCCTTGATAACATCCCAAAGCTCCCTCAGTTCGAGGAGGGCCTGCTTGCCCTTGCCATTTTCAATAAGATTGAGAGCCATTCCGATGACTTCTTCACCGCCTCTTAATTGGAGTAGCATTAATAGTCTCTGCTTATCGATTGATGATAGCTGGAGGGAGTTCACATGCTCTCGATAGCCGACATAATTTTTTTCATATAAAAATTTTCGTAGCGCTGTTGCTCGTCCGTTCGTTCCGAGGATTTGCATGAACAACTCCTGGGCAAAGCCGACATGACCAATCGAAACTTGAAATTGCCTCAGTCCTGCTTTTTTTAAGGAAGAAATCAGTAAGGCAATAACCTCGCCATCGCAAGAAACGGTATCCTCGTTCAGACATTCAATACCAATTTGCTCAAACTCAGCAGGCCGCCCTCCCTCTCGCTGCTGGGCCCGGAAAACATTAGCAGAGTATGCTAATCTTACTGGAAGATCCTCATCTAATAGCTTGGATGCTGCTACCCGAGCGATTGGAGCTGTCATATCCGGTCTGAGGACTAGCGTATGCCCCTCTTTGTCGAGCAATTTAAAAAGTTGTTGGTCGACAATGGCCGATGCCGCCCCGACAGTCTCGAAGTATTCAAGTGTGGGTGTTTCGATAAATTGATAGCCCCAAAGTTTCATCGTTTCTGCCATGACTGACCGAACGCGATGCTTCTTTTCATATACCTCTGGCAACGTATCGCGCATTCCTAAAGGCTTTTCAAACATAAACAAGCGACTCATCATGCTCATCCTTTTTCATTTTACTTTAGTCTGATAAATTGGTAGTGAATTAAAGTTAATTAGTAGTAGTTTACCCTTCGATAATCTTTTCGTCAATGAAAAAATCATCAGTCGCAAGGTATGGGACATGTTGCTGAAGGTGAATTCCGCGCGAATTTGGATAGATTCCTCTAAATTTTGGATTTATTCCGCCAACTCCACAAATTACTCCTCAGCCCGAAAGAACTCCATAAAAAAAAGCCTGGGTTACAGCAAACCAGGCTCCATTCAAACATCATATGTTATTTTTCCCACCATAAATCGGGTCATCTGCCCAGCGTTCAGCCAGGTCTTCCTTCGAGTAAATCACCCGCATTGGGTTGCCACCGACAAATGCCCCCGCAGGAACATCCTTATGGACAAGCGTTCCTGCCGATACAATCGCCCCATCGCCAATCGTCACTCCAGGAAGAATCGTCGAATTGGCACCGATCATTACTTCGCTGCCAATCGAAACAGGGCCGAGCCGATATTCTTTAATTAAATACTCATGCGCTAGGATGGTCGTGTTATAGCCGATAACCGTGTTACGGCCAACGCTAATTTTTTCAGGAAACATCACATCCAGCATGACCATTAACGCGAAAGAGGTTTGCTCCCCAATCTTAAGTCCTAGAAATACACGATAAAGCCAATTCTTCATCCCCAAAAATGGCGTGTAACGTCCTAGCTGAATCACAATAAAATTTTTGACTACCTTCCAAAATGGCACAGTCTTATAGACATGCCATAAAGAGTTCGCCCCTTCAACTGGGTAGCGAGTCGTATCTCTCATTCATCTCACACTCCGAGAACAGTTAATAAATCAGCCATTTTCTCTAGGATGTAATCCGGTTCGTATTTGGCAATATAGTCTCTTCCTTTAATGGACCAGGCCACACCTGCAGACAGCGTGCCGGCATTTTTCCCAGCTAAAATATCATGGTAATTATCGCCGACCATAAGTGTTTCCGCAGGGACAGCATCTAATTGCTCAAGCGCATGTAAAATGGGCTCCGGATCTGGCTTAACTTTTGTCACATGATCAAGTGCGACAATCACTTCAAAAAAGCGATCAAGATTCATCAGGCGCAGACCCTTCAAGGCGACGTCATGACGTTTCGTGGTGACAATTCCGAGTTTGTAACCTTTTTCGAATAAAGTTTGAACCGTCTCAAAAACACCTTCAAACTCTCTCACCAGTGCATCGTGATTTGCGAGATTAAATGCACGATATTCCACTATCATTTCCTCGACACGGTCCGGATCAACTGTACTAAAGGCTTCTTGCAAGGTGGGTCCCATAAATGGTAAAACATCCTCGCGCTGGTACTTGCTTGGATAAAATTTTTCAAGCGTGTGCAAATAAGTCGAAATAATTAATTCATTTGTATCAATTAATGTTCCATCTAAATCAAAGAGTATTGTCGTAATTTTGTTGTTCATAGGTTGCATCCTTTCTTTTCGCTAGCCCCGAGCGTTTCCAAATGGTGCCGACAACTAAAGTTAACACAATCGCGACTCCTAGCCGGATTAAAAACAGCGGCCAAATAGGAATGCCGAGCGGAGCAAAGATTAATGTATCCTCGATAACTGCATGGCAGGCCATTAGAAAAATAAACGCCAGCGTAATATCCTTTTTGCTGACTCCATCTTCCTTTACGGCTTGGATCATCACACCGGCACCATAAGCTAAGCCGAATAATAAACCGGCGGCCATCGTCGTTGAGGTGTTCTCCTTCATTCCTAGTGTCTTCGTGACCGGGGCCATCGTTTTTGAAAACTTATTTAACCATTGTAAATCCTTTAAAATTTGAATCACAACCATGAGCGGGATGACAATCATCGCTAACTGTAATATGCCCAACCCCGCTTTTTGAATGGCTTCAACTATGATGGCCGCGATTCCGTCAGCATGTTGCGCACTCGGCTGAATCAAGCCATATTGAGCAGTTTCCCTGCCTCCATGCCAAACAAGATTAATCACGACGGCAGACAGAAGCGCAAGTCCAGGCCTTGTGACCAGGACCACCCACAGCTTCACGCCTGCTTTCATAGCAACGCCTGATTCAATAAATAAATTATGGGAAAAGGAAAGCATTACGGCTAATATAAACACTTCTTTTACCGAAAAATCAAACGTCAAGATGGCGCCGATTGCCGCATACAGGTTGAGGAAATTCCCGAGAACAAGTGGAATCGCGGCATCCCCGGACAAACCTAGCAATTTCATGAGCGGGGAAATCATTTTTATTACCCATGGCAAAACTGGTGTATACTGCAGCACTGCCACAATGAGGGTAACTGGAAATATAACTTTCCCTAGCGTCCACGTAGTCTTAAAGCCAACCAGTAACCCCTTTTTCAATGAGTTTTGCAGCATCTCCAAAGTTCCCCCTATTTGCTACAAATTCGCTTGATCTAAGTAATGTGCATCAGCAAGTTTCTTTTGGCGGCGGTAAAGTAAAATCGCCGCTGCTCCAACAATCAAGGCAAGCGAAATCATTTGCGCCATTCGCATGCTGCCTAGCATTAGACTATCCGTCCTTAATCCTTCAATGTAATAGCGGCCGACTGAATACCAAATGACATAGGAAAGAAAGAGTTCCCCGCGACGTAAATTCACACGTCGAAGCAAAATTAATAGAATAAAGCCGGCAAAATCCCAAACGGATTCATATAAGAACGTTGGATGATAATAGGCTCCGTTAATATACATTTGATTGATAATAAAGTCCGGTAAATGCAAGTTTTCAAGAAAAGACCTTGTTACTTCACCACCATGGGCTTCCTGGTTCATAAAATTTCCCCAGCGACCGATTGCCTGACCAAGAATAATACTTGGGGCGGCGATGTCAACAATTTTCCAAAAAGAAATTCCTCGTTTTTTCGCAAAAACAAGCGCTGTTATTACGGAACCAATCAAGGCGCCATGAATGGCAATTCCACCATTCCATATTTGCGGAATCTCTGCCGGATGATTAACATAATACTTCCATTCAAAAATCACATAGTATATGCGCGCTGAGATAATCGCAATCGGAATCGCCCAAAGCATCAAATCGGCAAAGATGTCTTTCGGGAGTCCCCTGCGATTTCCTTCTCTAATGGCAAGAAACAATGCCAGTGCCAGACCTGAGCCAATAATTATTCCGTACCAATGCACTTCAATCGGGCCAAGTGAAAAGGCAATTGGATTCAGTGGCTGAATATTTTCGTTCATCTATCTATCACCTTTCCTCCTAAATATCTTCCTGATCTACGTCTTCAATCACATCAGAGAGTCTCTCTGTAAATTGCTGTGCTGCATTCACACCCATTCGTTTTAAACGGAAGTTCATCGCCGCAACCTCAATAATAACAGCCAGGTTTCGTCCAGGACGGACAGGAACCGTCAGTTTTGTTACCTCAGTATCAATAATTTTCATTTTCTCTTCATCCAAACCAAGGCGGTCGTACTGCTTTTTGGAATCCCAGATTTCTAAATCCATGATGAGCGTGATGCGCTTATTACTGCGAACGGCACCGGCACCAAAAAGTGTCATCACATTGATGATCCCTAAGCCGCGGATTTCCAATAAATGCTCGATTAATTCCGGAGAGGTACCGACTAATGTATCCTGGTCCTCCTGACGAATTTCTACGCAATCATCGGCGACAAGGCGATGACCGCGCTTGACCAATTCTAAGGCAGTTTCACTTTTTCCGACGCCGCTTTTTCCGGTAATTAACACACCGATTCCATAAACGTCAACCAAGACGCCATGGACAGCTGTTGTTGGCGCCAGATTGCTTTCTAAATAATTGGTTAGACGGCTTGAAAAACGGGTGGTCTTCATACTCGTCCTTAAAACAGGTACAGATTCGCGTTCCGCTGCTTCTATTAACTCCACCGGCACTTCAATATCTCTCGTGACGATAATTGCCGGAGTAATATCGGTGCATAACCGTTCCATTCTGGAAATGCGTTCACCTTCAGGTAGCTCTTCAAAAAAGGACAGCTCTGTTTTCCCTAAAAGCTGGATCCGTTCAGCAGGATAGAATTCAAAGTAACCAGCCATTTCAATTCCTGGCCGTGAAATATCACTCGTTGTGATGGGGCGGTTAATTCCCTCTTCACCGCTGACCAATTCAAGCTGGAATTTTTCCAATATATCTTTGGTACGTACTTTTGGCAAGAATCTTCCTCCTCAAACAGACTAAATTTTTTTAATAAAAATCTTGAGTTCCAGCTCCCAACCCAATCATGAAAATGAACTAGATAGGAGTAGAAAAGCAACATAATAAAGGCGGTATGAGCAAAGCTGAGCTTTACTTCATTCAAAGTGAAAAAAGTATATGGGTCAACAATTATTAGATAAGCTGATCAAGTTTGCGACGCTCTGCCCCTTTACCATAGAAAAAGATTCAAAAAAATTCATATCTCTTATTTTAGCATTATTTGAAAAAGAACCAAATGGAAGTTGTTCAAAATGACAAATAAAAAAAGGTGCGCACCACTAATTAGCAGCACGCACCGGATTATTTAATGCTTCGATTTTCTTGAAGGATCGAGAATTGTTTTTTGAATCACTAAGTTGACGAGCGACATCAGTACCGCAAAAAACAGGGCCATGCCAAAGCCATGGATCTCAAAGGCATCCCCCATTAACCAATCCGTCAGCTCGAGGGTCATTGCATTGATGACAAATAGAAACAGACCCATCGTTAAGACCGTCACTGGTAAGGTAAAGAGAATGAGGAGTGGACGCACCAGAACATTTAAGATGGATAACAAAATGCTCGCCTGAAATGCGGCCATAAACCCTGTAATGTAAAAGCTTTCGTGAAAATAGCCCGCAAGTGCCATAAACAAAACCGCATTAATCAAACATCCAATCAGCCATCTCATTTTACCGTCTCCTACTTATTCCTCAAGTGATTTTTGAATCGAAATCGAGCCTGTTTTGGTATCGGCAACGATTCTTACCATTTTATCAGGATGATTGACGGATTGGAAGCGGAGCGATTTTTGAATCATTTCACTTTTCTCCTCAAGAACCTGGACGCCGACAAGGTTCAAATTAAAGCCGCCAAGATTGGTCTTGAATTCGCCATTGACAGGTGCACTCTCTGGGACAAACAAGTCAATGCCACCCGTTGTTGCTTTTGCTTGAAGCAATTCGCATCGATTTCCGCGAACGTTGTAGCTAATATTTCCGTTAAACGACTGGGTTTCCACCCTTTTAAAATCACCTTCAAGCATAATCGCACCGTTAATGGTCTCTGCTTCAATATCATCGAACAGACTGCTAATCATCTTGATTTTTCCGTTCGCGGTTTCCAACTCTGCCTTTTGCCCATTCAAACGGTTAACAGTTATTTTTCCATTGGCGGTTTTCACCCGCAAATCTTGAACATTCATTTCTTCACTGGTTACCGCACCATTAAACATTCTAATACGAACTCGCTCATATTGCGCCTTTGGTACATAGATGATTGTTTCTACCTTCATCCATTTTTGCTGGGTCATAAATCGTAACTTCTGGTTCTCCACAGAAAAAATGACATCTCTTAAAAAGTTTTGTCGCGCTTGGTCCTGGTTGTCAACCCGGTAAACCTTTGCCTGACACTCAATCCTGACGTCTGGTTGATCCCAGGCAGCAAGCTTCACCGAACCATTCGCCACATCAATATCCACATCTTTCAAATCGACATTCCCATGCTGAAAAATATGGGAAATATCCACGGATTGTCCGAAGTTTAAGTCAAAATCAAGGTCTTTAATTTTTTTCAAAGCACCATCGACAAAGTCAAAAATTTTATCCTTTGTCGATTGGTATTTCGCCTGAAAAGGGTCTTCCTTTTTCGCTTCCTCAAATTGAACGGCCGTCGACAGTTCGTTAACAATTTGCTCCTGCTTCTCTTCCATTGTTTTCTGAGCCTTTTCCAGTTCATCCAGTAAGGTTAATGCTTCATCGACAGCTAGTTTTCCTTCCTCGACCATCTTTAAAATTCGTTTTCGTTCCTCTTTCATCGTCTCCACCTCAGATATAAAAATTTTTCCCTCTTAAAGCTTATTCAGCTATTAGGACCTTTACGCCTTTTACAATATTCCAAATGAGGACAATCATCCAAATGAGTGCCAACACTACAATACCTATAATAGTAAAAACAGGAACCTGATCTTGAATAGTTGCAAAATCATACCAGATAGCAAAAACAATCAACGGTGTCGGAATCAGTGGAATTAAATGCGATAACAGCGCCTTTTTCGCATGCTGCTTTGTCATTTCATCCCCAGTCGCAAAATACACAGCCAGTGGAAAAAGAAACCCCGCAAAAAATATACTAAAATAGCACAATCCTGAAAGAACTTTTCTTGAATCCATATCATTCATCACCTCTATCCTTAATTTACGAAATGACACGTTGAAAGTTTCGTATTATTTTTGTTTTTTACACTGTTATACCTATCTTCGCCTAACGGCTATGTATTTATCGCGCAGTAACGGGCAGTAAATCCCCCACTTGAAGACTTTTCGGGAAAAGTATAGTTAGGGGACAACTAACATCGGCAGGGAATGAAGGACAACCCCACAAAAGGAGGTTTCACCCTATAAATCAGCGCGAGAGGTTCGGTATTTAAGTTCAAAAAACTTTTGCAAGCCATCAGCAAACAAATTAAAGCTATATATTGTCACGGCAATCGCCGCAATAACGGAAAACGGAATCCACTGATAGGAAAAAATATCAGCCGTAATCGTCGAAAACATCGTTGGCCAGGCAAGGGAGGTATTCACTACTTCATAGGCACCCCACTCATTCGTAATAAACTTATGGGTAACATAAACTTTGACAATACCAAGCTGCGCAAGCAAAAAAAGCACCCTGCCTAAATCATTGATAATTAAAATAATAAGATGCGGAATCACGACAGGCATATAATAGTTTTTAAACATTCGAAATGGAGTTCCGCCAGCGACAATTCCTGCTTCAATATACGGCCTTTTCTTTGTTTCCTTCATGTTTTGCAGAATAATTTCTGCCACCCTTCCCGTTTCAAGAACAGCAAGAATAAGAATAACCCACAATCCTCTATCCTTGGAAAAAAAGATTAAGGGCAGTGTCACGAAAAAGGTAACAAAAAAGATTGGCGGCATAAAGGAAAACAGCTGTTGCCAGCCCTGTAGTATTTTTTCAAGCAGTTTCGAATAAAACCCGCCAATGGCTAACGGAATGGCCAATACATAACGAATAACAATGACAAAGACGACGATGGTCAATGTTTCTTTAGCTCCCAAAATAATAAGGCTTAAGATATCAACACCTTTGTGATTACTTCCCAGCGGGTATCCTTCCCTTGGGGCAAAAGGCGGCAGGAGAAAGCTCCCTTTCTCCGTTTTTATTACTCCTGTCTCTTTTAAATCACTATCTACAAATGGCAATGACGGTCCAGCAAAAACGAAAAACAACAAAATGAGCAAAAAAAGCGAACTAATCCAAAGCTTCCAATTCTTCAATTCTATTCATTCCTTTCCAACGGAGATACCAATCCTCTGCCGATTTCACTAAGGACCTTCGCCAGAAAGATAACTGCGGTAAAGAGGATAACATACCCCGATGCAGGGTAAACCCCGATTGTAAAATCCTGACCAACCATGAAATTTTTCGGGGACATAACCGTTTCGTAAAAAAAGAAAGCCGCCCCGCGATAATTTGTCAGGAACTCAACAATAAATAAATTTGATAGCGTATAAAGGGTAATTGTATTCGTATGGCTCAATATTTTAACAAAACAATTTTTCAAGACATGGCGATACAATACCTTAAAGGAGGATGTCCCTTTGGAAAAGGCCGTTCGGATGTAATCCATCCCCTGCTCGTCACGGATACTGAAAAAGGTAATATTGGCTATGTAAAATAGCGGATAAATCGATAAAAAGATAATATCTAGGAGAACGACACTAGGCTGGTCGCTGCCGTAAACGATAATATGAGGAAGCAGTTCGGCCTCAAAGCCTTCCATGATCAACAACTGTAGAGCAATTATTAAAAATAAATCTGGAATAGAAAGGAAGAATCTAGTCGTACTAACACCGAACAACCTCCCTCTACGGTTGCGAATTCGATAGTCGAAAATTCCTTTGATGACCCCAAGGAAAAAGCCTATAAGTAGGGCGGGAATGGTAATCAGCATGCTTTTTTGGAATGTGCGCCAAACATTTTCCGTTAACGAGTATCCATTATAAACAGTGCCAAGTCCTTTATTATCCTTAATATATTGAAAAAAATCCTTAAATTGTTTCAGATGCGCATCAACAGAATAATTATAGGATGCACTTACATACATCCCGCCTGCCCCAGTTTGATAGGTGGTAGAGCGGGGTAAGAGCAACAATGATAGGAACAGAATGATTGTAATCAACCACAATAGGGTCTGTTGGAAAATAGAACGCAAAACCATCTTTTTATCTCCTTTTTTTGGGAATCTTCTATTATTCTACTAAAATTTCAAAGTTTTTTCAATTTTGCGAAATAATTTTGCGTAAAGATTTTTTGAAAATAGTATAACAGTGGCCATCTGGGGTTCACGTTGGTCTTTTGGGGGAATATTGCCGATTTGATCTGGGATTCCGCCAGCTTTTTGATCTCGCCAACCTGTATATTAAACAGGAATAATCACCTAGGGATTACAGACCATATTTACATTCATAAGGAGAAAACTGAATAAACCTTGTCCCCTATTCATAGTGTAAAGAGAATTTACTTTTAACTACTCTTACGTTTTGGAGGGGGTTGTTTTGATATCATTTCGCAATGTAAATAAGCATTATGGTAGTTTTCATGTTTTAAAGGATATTAGTTTAGAAGTGGATCAAGGCGAGGTTGTTGTCGTCATTGGACCCTCAGGCTCTGGCAAAAGCACGATGCTGCGATGTATTAACCGCTTAGAAACAATTTCTGACGGCGAATTGGTTGTCAGTGGCATCCCTGTAAATGGTAAACAAACTGATATTAACGACCTTCGCAAAAATATCGGGATGGTGTTTCAACATTTTAACTTGTACCCTCACAAAACAGTTTTAGAAAATATTACATTAGCACCTATTAAAGCACTGGGTGTGGATGAGAAAACGGCGCAAGAGACAGCCGTTTTCTATTTGGAAAAGGTCGGAATTCCTGAAAAAGCAAATTCATATCCCTCGCAATTATCAGGGGGACAGCAGCAAAGGGTCGCGATTGCCAGAGGGCTCGCAATGAAGCCGAAGCTCATGTTATTTGACGAGCCTACTTCAGCTTTAGACCCGGAAATGATAGGCGAAGTTTTGGAAGTAATGAAGCAGCTGGCAACAGAAGGAATGACGATGGTAGTAGTCACGCATGAAATGGGCTTTGCCCGAGAAGTCGCCGACAGTGTTGTGTTTATGAATGAAGGGAAAATTGTTGAGGAAGGAAGGCCAAGCGAGTTTTTTGCCCAACCGCAAGCTGAGCGAGCCCAGCTCTTTTTAAAACGTGTCTTAAATCATTAAATAAGGGGGAAATTAGTATGAAAAAATGGTTGTTTATAGGGGTCATTTTTACATTAATCGCGGCTTTGATGGTTGGTTGCGGGAAGTCATCCTCAGGCAGTAAGAGTGACAGCACCTTAGCAAAAATTAAGGAGCGGGGAAAATTTGTCGTCGGTGTTAAATACGATACGTACTTATTCGGATATAAAGACCCAAAATCAGGGGATGTCACCGGCTTTGATATCGATATTGCTAAGGCCCTTGCAAAGAAAATCTTAGGGGACGAAAAGAAAGTGGAATTAGTAGAAATCACATCGAAAACGCGGATACCGAAGCTAAAAAATGGGGATATTGATGCGATTATTGCGACGATGACGATTACGGAAGACCGCAAAAGAGAAGTTAATTTTTCAGATGTGTATTTTGATGCCGGTCAATCGTTGTTAGTGAAAAAAGGCAGCTCAATCAAGAGTGTCGATGATTTGAAAAAAGGGACAAAGGTAATCGCCGTTAAAGGAGCAACATCTGGTGATAACGTTAAAAAAGCAGCCCCTGAGACAGAACTATTAGAATTTGAAAACTATGCTGAAGCGTTTACGGCCTTAAAATCCGGTAAGGGAGATGCCCTTACAACTGATAACTCAATTTTATACGGGATGGCCGCTCAAGATTCAGATTATGAAGTAGTTGGCAGTACCTTTACAGAAGAACCATACGGAATTGCGATGGTAAAAGGCGATCAAGAATTTGTTGACTATGTAAATAAATTTTTGAAAAACCTACAAGGTAGCGGTGAATACGCCAAAATTAAGGCAAAGTGGATTAAAGAGTAAGATTATCATAATAGAGGATGGGCTTAAATACCCCATCCTCTTTAATGAACGAGGAGGATGCAAATGCTTGATTTCTCCATACTAACAACATACTATGATTTGTTTTTCAAAGGCTTCCTAACGACGATAGAGGTCAGTATTATTGGCCTGATTTGCAGTTTTATCCTAGGAGTTATTGTCGCAGTCATGCGTATTGCTCCGCTGCGAATCTTGAACTATATCGGGACATGTTTTGTTGAGTTTATCAGGAATATCCCGCTGATAATAATTGTGTTTTTCTTTTATCACGGATTAAGTGTTTATATCAATTTAAGCGGGTTTGCCGCGGGGACGATTGGGCTGTCAATTTATACAGCTGCCTTTATTGCCGAGGCCGTTCGTGCAGGGATTCAGTCTGTTGATAAGGGGCAAATGGAAGCCGCTCGTTCCTCAGGTTTGAAATATATTCAAGCGATGAGATACGTGATTTTGCCCCAGGCGGTAAAAATAGTGATTCCTCCGATTGGGAATCAGTTTATTAACCTTGTAAAAAACTCCTCGATATTAGGGGTTGTTGCCGGGATGGAATTAATGTATTTTGCCGATTACATTCATGAAAAAACCTATGTAACTTTTGATACCTATATTTTTGCAGCGATGTTTTATCTAGTGTTAACCATCCCATTAAGCTTATTTGTCATTTATTTGGAACGAAGATTGGCGAGAAGCTATTAAAAGGGGAGATGAAAAATGGATTTTATTGGTGCATACTCATCCGGCAATCTTGGGTATTTATTTAAAGGTTTCCTAATCACACTCGAGATCGCTGTTATTTCCATCATCTTAAGCTTTCTAATCGGCAGCCTCTTAGGGACCATTCGTTATGCTAAAATACCTGTTCTTTCAAAAGTAGTGGCAGTTATTGTCGAGACAATCCGTAATTTGCCTTTATTACTTATTATTTTTTTCGTTTATTTTGGTTTGCGCGAAGTTGGCTTAAAGCTAGAAATTATTCCAGCCGCCATCATGGCATTAACAATTTTCGAATCAGCGATGATTTCTGAAATCGTAAGAAGCGGCTTGAACTCGATTGAAAAAGGACAAATCGAAGCAGCAAGATCTTCTGGATTAACCTACATCCAAACCATGTGGCACATTATTCTTCCGCAAGCATTAAAGCGGATGATTCCCCCGCTGGTAAGTCAGTTTATTTCCTTATTAAAAGATACTTCACTAGCCGTCGTGATTACATTGCCGGAAATGTTCCATAACGCCCAAGGGATTTACAACGGAAATTTCAACTTTGTTATCCCAATTTTTCTATTAGTAGCCATAATTTATTTCATCGTAAATTACGCCTTATCACTTGTGGCCAGAGCATTGGAAAAACGGTTAGATACTGAAGGGAAGCACAGAGGCAGGGGTAGCGGGAAGAATCCAAAGTCCCTATCAGGTCAGCTTTCGTCATAAAGCAAAGCGGCATTACAGGCCATGCATTCACAATATAGTTTAGAACGAGGGCGTTCTATACGCCGTAAAAAAAGCTAAAACACAAGGTTTTAGCTTTTTACGGTCATTTCTTTCTCTTCAATTTGCTGTTTCATTCGTAAGCGGTCACGTTCAAGAATTGGCTTTAAGTATTTGCCGGTATAGGACGCTGGGACTTCCGCGACCTTTTCGGGCGTTCCCGTTGCAACAATGGTTCCACCTTTATCTCCGCCTTCTGGTCCAAGGTCGACAAGATAATCAGCTGCCTTAATGACATCGAGGTTGTGTTCGATGACTAGAACGGTATCGCCGTTTTCAACCAAGCGCTGCAGAACAACGAGCAAACGAGAAATGTCATCAACATGCAGGCCCGTTGTCGGCTCATCTAAAATATAAAATGATTTGCCCGTGGACCGGCGGTGCAGCTCGGAAGCAAGCTTAACACGCTGGGCCTCTCCCCCTGATAATGTTGTCGCTGGCTGACCGAGCTTGATATAACCAAGTCCGACATCCAAAATCGTTTGCAGCTTACGGCTGATTTTTGGAATGTTTTCGAAAAATTCGACCGCAGCTTCAACGGTCATATCAAGGATGTCGGAAATATTTTTCCCTTTGTACTTCACTTCTAGCGTTTCACGGTTATAACGTTTGCCATGACACACTTCGCAAGGAACATAAACATCGGGTAAAAAGTGCATTTCGATTTTGATAATCCCATCACCACGGCAGGCTTCGCAACGTCCACCTTTCACATTAAAGCTAAAGCGACCCTTTTTATAACCTCGGACTTTCGCTTCGTTTGTTGAAGCATACACATCACGAACATCATCAAAGACTCCAGTATAGGTTGCCGGATTCGAGCGCGGCGTTCTGCCAATTGGCGACTGATCGACATCAACGACTTTTTCTAAATAATCAATTCCTTTGATGCTCTTATGTTCACCAGGCTTGGTTTTCGCATGATGAAGCTTTTGCGCCAGCGATTTATGAAGAATCTCATTGATGAGTGTACTTTTTCCTGATCCAGACACTCCGGTCACCGCAATAAACATACCAAGTGGAAGTTTTGCATTGACATTTTTTAAATTATTTTCGGAAGCACCCTTGATTTCGATATAACGGCCATCCGGCTTTCGGCGTTCCAAAGGCAGGGGAATAAATTTCTTACCCGCCAAGTATTGCCCCGTCAGCGAATTCAGGTCGGCCATCACCTCTTCAGGAGTTCCCGCAGAGACAATTTCCCCACCGTGTACGCCAGCACCTGGGCCAATATCAATCAAATAGTCGGCTGCGAGCATTGTATCTTCGTCGTGCTCGACGACAATCAGGGTGTTGCCGATATCGCGCATGCTTTGTAGTGTCCCGATTAAGCGGTCATTGTCACGCTGATGAAGTCCAATTGATGGTTCATCTAAAATGTACAACACACCCGTAAGCCTTGAACCAATTTGTGTTGCCAAGCGAATCCGCTGGGCCTCTCCACCTGAAAGTGTGCCAGCTGTACGGCTAAGGGTTAAATAATCGAGGCCGACATTAATTAAGAAGCCAAGGCGTTCACTAATTTCACGGAAAATTAACCGCGCAATTTGCATTTCTTTTTCTGAAAGCTTTAATTCGGCAAAAAACTGTTGCGCTTCTTCGATGGAAAGGTCAGTCACATGTGCAATATGGTGGCCATTAATTAGAACTGCCAAGGTTTCCTTTTTCAAACGGTAGCCTTTACAGGTTGGGCATGGCTGCTGGGCCATGTACTTTTCCATTTGCTCACGGATATAATCAGAGCTTGTCTCTTTATAGCGGCGCTCGACATTGCGGATGACACCTTCAAATTCAATATGTCCCTCGCGAATTTGGCCAAAATCGTTCTCATAGCGGAAGTAAATTTTTTCGCCAGCAGAACCATAGAGAACTTTCTCCAAAAGATTCTCAGGAATGTCCTTAACTGGAATATTCATATCAACGCCGAAATGATTGCAAACTGCCTCAAGTAGCTGCGGGTAATACTGCGAGCTGGTTGGCTCCCACGGAGCAATTGCGTGCTGCTTTAACGTTAAATCCTTGTTGGGAATGACAAGATCCACATCGACTTCAAGTTTAGAACCAAGTCCGTCACACTCTGGGCAGGCACCGAACGGACTGTTAAAGGAAAACATTCGCGGCTCTAGCTCCCCGATGGAAAAACCGCAGTGAGGACAAGCATGATTTTCACTAAATAACAGCTCTTCTTCGCCCATCACATCGACGATGACTTTTCCTCCTCCAAGCTTCAAAGCCGTTTCAAGTGAGTCTGCAATCCTGGCAGCAATCCCATCCTTGACGACAATTCGATCAACGACCACTTCAATGGAGTGCTTTTTATTTTTTTCAAGCTCAATGTCGTCTCCGAGATCGACCATTTCTCCGTCAACGCGGACACGGACGAAGCCCTGTTTTTTAATGTCTTCGAAGACTTTAACATGGGTTCCTTTACGACCGGAAACGACTGGGGCAAGAATTTGCATTTTTGACCGCTCAGGATATTCAAGAATCCGGTCAACCATTTGCTCAATCGTTTGTGAGGAAATTTCGATATGGTGAATCGGGCAGGTCGGGTGTCCGACCCTCGCAAATAATAATCGTAAATAATCATAGATTTCTGTCACCGTCCCAACCGTTGAGCGCGGGTTGCGGCTTGTAGTTTTTTGATCAATCGATATCGCTGGGGATAAACCCTCAATCGCATCGACATCAGGCTTATCCATTTGACCAAGGAATTGCCGTGCATAGGCCGAAAGTGATTCGACATAACGTCGCTGTCCCTCGGCATAAATCGTATCAAACGCGAGCGAGGACTTCCCCGAACCGGAAAGTCCCGTCAAAACGACAAGCTTATCTCTCGGAATGGTGACATCGATATTTTTTAAATTATGGGCCCTGGCGCCTTTAACAATTAATTTTTCCATTGCCATCTGTATACGTCATCCTTCCGCTTTCAATTCCAAAATTAAATCACGAAGCTCTGCGGCACGTTCAAAATTAAGGGCCTTGGCTTCAAATTTCATTTCTTTTTCCATGGTAGCAATAAGTTTCTCTTTTTCCTTTTTGCTCATCTTGCCAAATGATGCTGCTGGTTTGTACTCTTCCTGATCCTCGGCCGCATGAGTAGCGCGAATGACATCGCGAATTTCTTTTTGAATCGTCTGGGGCGTGATTCCGTGATTAAGGTTGTATTCCTCTTGAATCGCACGGCGCCGCTTCGTTTCACCAATCGCCAGCTCCATGGAATTGGTGATGCGGTCAGCATACATAATCACGTGGCCGTTGGCATTCCGGGCGGCACGGCCAATGGTTTGGATTAACGAACGTTCCGACCTGAGGAAGCCCTCTTTGTCGGCATCAAGAATAGTAATGAGCGAAACCTCAGGAATATCCAGTCCTTCCCGGAGCAGGTTAATTCCAATGAGAACATCATATTTTCCAAGACGAAGCTCACGGATGATCTCAATCCGTTCGAGCGTTTTGACTTCTGAATGCAAGTATTGGACTTTGATGCCAATTTCCTTCAGATAATCGGTTAAGTCCTCGGACATTTTTTTCGTTAGTGTCGTAACAAGAACTCGTTCATTTTTCTTCACCCGGTCTTGAATTTCACCAATTAGGTCATCAATCTGACCCTCAATTGGACGAACTTCAATCGTTGGATCGAGAAGTCCTGTTGGCCGAATGATTTGCTCGATCATTTCCGGGGTGTGCTCTAGTTCATAAGGACCAGGTGTTGCCGAAACAAAGATGGCATTATGAACATGCTTGTCAAATTCATCAAAGGTGAGCGGTCTGTTATCAAGGGCCGATGGCAAACGGAAGCCGTGGTCCACAAGCACCTGTTTCCGCGCTTTGTCGCCATTGAACATGCCTCTAACCTGTGGCAAGGTAACATGCGACTCATCAATGATCAAGAGAAAATCCTCTGGAAAGTAATCGAGCAGCGTGTATGGTGTCGAGCCTGCAGGTCGTAATGTGAGATGGCGCGAGTAATTCTCGATTCCTGAGCAAAATCCCATTTCCCGCATCATTTCTAAGTCATATCGTGTACGCTGTTCAATCCTTTGTGCTTCAAGCAATTTATTCTCTTCACGGAGCACGGCAAGCCGTTCTTCGAGTTCTTTTTCAATATTCTCGATGGCAACACGCAGCTTCTCTTCCCTTGTAACGAAGTGGGAGGCTGGAAAAATGGCGACATGTTCGCGTTCGCCGATGATTTCACCTGTGAGCGCATCGACTTCACGAATCCGGTCGATTTCATCTCCGAAAAATTCCACACGAACACAATGCTCATCACGCGAAACTGGAAAAATTTCAACAACATCGCCGCGGACTCGGAATGTCCCTCGCTTAAAATCGATATCATTTCGTTCATATTGAATGTCAACTAAACGGTGAAGCAATTGATTGCGCTCGATTTCCATACCTGTTCGGAGCGACAACACCATTTCCCGATATTCTTCTGGCGAACCGAGACCATAAATACAGGAGACACTGGCAATAATGATGACATCCTTCCGCTCAAATAAGGAAGAGGTTGCGGAGTGACGTAGTTTATCAATCTCATCGTTAATGCTGGCATCTTTTTCGATAAATGTATCGGTTTGTGGCACGTAGGCTTCAGGCTGATAATAATCATAATAACTAACAAAATACTCAACCGCATTGTTTGGAAAAAAATCCTTGAACTCACTATAAAGCTGTCCGGCCAGTGTTTTGTTGTGGGCAATGACAAGCGTTGGTTTATTTACCTCTTTAATCACGTTTGAAACGGTGAAAGTCTTACCTGTACCTGTGGCACCAAGGAGTGTCTGATGGCGCTTGTTTTGGTTGATGCCTTCGACTAATTGCCTGATAGCTCCCGGCTGATCTCCTTGGGGTGAATATTTTGAAACTAATTCAAATTGATCCTTCACAAATAGTTTCCTCCCCGCTTTTAAAAAATCAAATCTATTTTGTTGACACTTTTCAGCTTAATAACCTTGTTTATGGACCGAGATGACGCTGGAAAGTGAATCGTTAAAATTCATATTAACATTCTACCACATTCACCCAAAAACAAACCAGCAATATGCGAACTAGTATTCGTTTTTTTATTAATGAGGGATTTTGTATTTTTTAGAAGAAAAATAAGGTTTTCAGGTTGAATTTTTGTTTGTAACGATGGTTAGAAATTAGGTTTTGCTTATTTTTTCATGGGTTTGGCTCATTTTTTCATGGTTTTGGCTCATTTTTGGGAAATATTGGAACGTTTTTTCCGTGGATTGGCTCATTTTGGACTTCTGTCAAT